>NZ_JBAPMI010000001.1:0-24305 GCF_049278535.1 Mycobacterium sp.
CTCAAGCGTTGGAATGCCATCGCCGATGTCGTCGGGCGCAGCTGGGATGACGTGCTGCACGCGGTGGACGAGATCGTCAGCATCCCCGACGTGGACACCGCGGTCTCGGATGTCGCCGCCGCGGAACTCGCCGAACCGGCCGAAGAAGAGCCCGAAGCCACCGACGAGCCGGCGTCCGCCGTCGACGAAGCCGAGACCCCCGCGCAGGACGACGCGACGGACACCAAAACTGCCCGCGCCGCCGGCGACAGCGTGGTGCTGGGCGGCGACGAGGACTTCTGGACGAAAGTCGGCATCGACCCGATCCGGATCATGACCAGCGCGGGCACGTTCTATTCGCTGCGCTGCTACTTCGACGATCGCCCAATCTTCTTGGGGCGCAACGGGCGGATCAGTGTGTTCAGCTCGGAGCGGGCCCTGGCCCGGTACCTCGCCGACGAACACGACCACGATCTGTCCGACCTCAGCACCTACGACGACATCCGCACGGCGGCAACCGACGGCTCGTTGCGGATCGAGATCACCGACGACAACGTCTACGTGCTGACCGGGCTGGCCGACGATTTCGCACACGGGCCGGACGAGGTCGATCACGAACAGCTGGAGCTGGCCGTCGAGTTCCTGCGCGATGTCGGGGACTACTCCGAGGAAAACACCGTCGACGAGGCACTGGAGACCGACCATCCGTTGGGCCGGCTGGTGGCCTACGTGCTCGACCCCGACTCGGTGAGCGAGCCCTCGCCCCCCTACGCCAAAGCTGTCGAGGCCTACGAGGAACTCGAGCGGTTCGTGGAGTCGCGGCTAAGGCGCGAATAGCGCCGCAAGCCGGCGGCGACATCCGCGCGAGAGTCCCGGCTAAGGCGCGAATAGCGCCGCGAATAGGCCTACTCGGGGAAGTTCACGTCCTTGGTGACGGCTTTCCACTCTTCGATCGATGCCGACATGGCTGCGATCTTGTCGCGCATCGCTTTGAGTACATCGCGGCCCAGCAGTAAACGCAACGGCGGATCGTCGAGCTTGGTCACCATCAGCACCGCCTCGGCCACCTTGCGCGGGTCCCCCGGCAGATGGTCGGCGAACTGCTTGATGAGGTCCTTGCGTGCCGCCACGTCTTTGTAATCGGCGATCGGCCGGCCGGTCTCCTTCATCGACCGCGTCGCCCAGTCGGTGCGGAAGGCGCCGGGCTCGACGGCGGTCACCTTGATGCCCAGCGGCCGGACCTCGGTAGCGAGGGCCTCGGTCACCGCCTCAAGCGCGAACTTGGTCGACGAGTAGTACGCGTTCGGCGGGTTGGCCACCAGCCCGGTCATCGACGAGATGTTGACGATGTGACCGGAGCCGCGGGCCCGCATGGCCGGCAACACCGCCTTGATCATGTCGACCGAACCGAAGTAGTTGACGTCGAACAGCTTTCGGACCTCGGCGTCTTCGCCCTCCTCGACCGCGGACAGGTAGCCGTGGCCGGCGTTGTTGACCAGCACGTCGATTCCGCCGAATGCCTTCTCGGCCGCCGAAACCGCCGCAGCGATCTGGCCGGTGTCGGTCACGTCGAGCGCGACTGCCACCGCGCGGTCACCGAACTCGTCGACGAAGTCCTGCACCGCCTCGACGCCTCGCGCGGTCACCACCACGCTGTGGCCGTCCTGAAGCGCCGCGTGGGCGATCTCGCGACCGAAGCCGGTGGAGCATCCGGTGATCAACCATCGAGCCATTTCAGGCCGTCCCTTCCGGTAGGCGCCGCAGATATGCCTTACGACGGTCAGCCAGTTGACCGGCCCTCTGGTCGGCGCTCACGGCCGGCAGGTGCGGCACCTCGTCGTCGAGCCGATCCAGCTTGATCACCCGTCCGTGGGCACCGAGATCCTCACGCGGACCGGCCTTCCCGAACTCGGCCATCCGCAACGTCAAGATGCCTTCCCGCAAGCCGTCGGAGTCGATCCAATTGGCCACACCGGGATCCTGGGGCGAGATCACATAGGTGTAGCTGCCATCCTCGTTGGCGACCGACTGCACCTTGTTGAGGCTGCCGGTGCGGTCGACGAGATCGAGCGTGGTGCCCCAGATGTTGCTCAGCGGGACGGTGAAGTATTCGGCGCCACCGTCGCTGACGTCGACCACGAACGCCTCGTCCTCGGCGAGATCGAAGCGGCCCATCACATACACCTGGTTACGCATCGCGCCGACCTTGTCGGCCGACCACGCCAGGTTGAAGTGGTTGGCGGGCATCTTGTACACGCCGTGGCTGAGCTTCCCGGTGAAGTTGGCGAAGTAGTCCATCATCGCCGCGGTAGCCTCGGCCTGCTCATCGAGAGTGCGCGCAGGCGTTCCCGGTGAGCCGCCGAGCCGTTGTACCTCAAAGTGATTCGGGTCGTCGCGGCACCAATCCAGCAGCACATCGCGGATGTAGAACTCGTGCGCCGCATCGGTGGTGCGCACGTGGTTGGGGCGTCCGTTGGCGGGGTCGGCGTCAACGGTGATGGTGAAGCTGCCGTCGGAGTCCACCTGCATGGTGCGGCCGTTGAGCACGTCGACGGTGCCCATGTGCGCGTCCCAGAGCGTGAAGTAGTTCTCGGTCATGCGATGCTTACCGACCCGACCGTGAATCTCGTAGCGCTCATCGCCCGATATCGGGATCACCCGATATACGCTGTCGGGATTGTCAATGCCCCAACGTGATCCGGGGATTCGACGGCCGTCCACCGGGTGCGCCAGCCGAGTGATGCAACTGACCTTGGGCCGCAACTTGTCCTGGTTGGACGACCACACCGCCGCCGAGAACATCACCTCGGCGAACGCGTCGTCGAATCGCTCGCGCATCGCCTCGGATGCCTTGGCCCGGCCCAACCAGGTGTCGGCGACGCTCCGGTAGGCCGCTTTGACAACCGGATGCTCGATCAGGTCGAGCGCGGCTAGTTCTTGTTCGTGCTGGGCTGCCGTCGCAACCGGGTCGCCTGCCATCAGCTCTCCTTACTTCCCGACATACTGTTCAAAACGCTTGTTGTACAACGTAAACCGCTCATCAACCTGCTCTGGATGCAGCCCGTAGTCGTGCAGGGCGTAGGCCGGCCGTGCCGCTTCGCGGGGACGTTCGGCCAGCCAGCGTCGCATCGCGCTTTCTGCCTCAACCGTCAGTGGCAGGTTAATGGCGTCGTACACCCGGGCCACTTGTCCGATCGGATCGTCGACCGCATCGTCGAAGCCGATGTCGGTGAACCGGTCAGCCGCACTTCCTTTTTCGGAGTCCCACTGGTCGCGTACCACCATCGCGCGATCGTTGGTCCAGCCCATCCGTTGCAACCACTGTGCACCGACCCGCTGCCGGTCCACCCTGTCGGCGTGCATCGCGTGCAGGGTGGCGTTGAGGCTGGCACCCGAGGCGATCGTGGCGCGGGGGTCGCGGTGCAGGTGCACGATGTGCAGATCGCCGAACCGGGCCCGCAGTGCATCCAGATAGCCGAGGTGGGCAGGTGATTTGAGCACCCAGCGAGTCGCGACCTGGCCGCGCTTGCGCTTCTGCCACTGCAAAAACTGCAGCATCCGGTGGAGGTAGTCGTAGGCCGGCGTGAAGTCCTGCGCGTCGAGCCAGGACCGGTAATGCGGAAGATGAGCGCCCGATTCGGGGACATGCGACAGGAAGGCGTCGGCCAGGAAGACGATCTCCTCTTCGGCCTCCCGCGCATACATCGGGTGAATGACAAACAGGTCCGGCGCCAGTTCGCGGGACTTGGCTTCGCGCACTTCACTGACCGCGATACGGGGGTCGATGCCGGTGAACTGGTGGTCGAGCCGGGGCGCGGCTTCGACCACCTCCCAGCCGTAGGCACAGTTGAACCGGGGGTCGGCGGCCAGCAGTCGCTGCAACAGCGTGGTACCGCTGCGCATCATCCCGACAACGATCGTGGGCGCGGCGATGGGCTCTTCGAGAATCTCCGGGTGCCGGCGAATCCATTCCTGAGCGCGCAGCCGCATGCGCAGGCTGTGCACGATGCCGGAGCGCAGGATGTGCACCCCGACAACGTTCAGGTCTGCCCGCGCGTAGTCATCCAGCAGCACACCCAACGGACGTTCGAAGTACCCAGGTCCCCAGTCGGTCAGTGATTCCTTGCGCTGCGCGGCGGCCAGCAGGGCGGCCAAGTCGAATGGACCCGCCTCGTCGTCGGGAGCTGCCACGCGATCAGAACTTCAGGTGCTGGGTGACGTCGCCGAGCTGGTCGACGAACATGATGCGACTGTCGAACCACCAGACCCCGTCCAGCCGGCGGAAGGTGTCCTTGTAGTGCCCGGTCACGATGACCTGCAAGGGCAAATCCGGCGTGGCCTGCGTGACGCAGTAGTACGACCTGCTGGACGCGGTGCCCTCGGCGTCGTCGACCCAGAGCTGCACATTGCTGGTGTTGTGTCTGGTCTTCGGGGTGCCGTCCGCATAGATCCGGGTGGCCATCTCATACATCCGCCGCACTCCGGCGGCGCCCTCGAACACCGTCTCCGGTGGGCCGTTTTCGACTCCGCAGATACGCCCGTGAGCGAACAGCCCGGCCACCGCGTCCAAGTCGCCGCCGTCGAGAAGCTCGGCGTAGCGGTAGATCAGGTTGGTGATTTCCCGCTCGCTGTCACTCATATTGCTAGGCGCCCATCTCGAATCACCCTGAAATCCTGGCAGAACCGCCCCGGGTCTCCGTCGTTTTGGGTCGAATCGGAAGGTACGTTTCCCCCCATGGGTGAACTGGACAACACCGTCGCCGTCATCACCGGCGCGGCGCGCGGACAAGGGCGCAGCCACGCCGTCGCTCTAGCCGAGCGGGGCGCCGACATCATCGCGGTCGATATCTGCGCCGACATCGATGCGATCCCCTACCCGCTGGGCACCAAGTCCGATCTCGACGAAACCGTGCGGTTGGTGCAAGACACCGGCCGCAGGGCAGTGCCCGTCGTCGCCGATGTCCGCGACCTCGCAGCGCTGGAGGCCGGGGTGCAGGCCGGCATCGACGACCTCGGCGACGTCGACATCGTCATCGCCAACGCCGGAGTGGTGGCGATCGGCGATTTGGCGACGCGCGCCGAACCGGTGTTCACCACGATCGTCGACACCAACCTCAAGGGCGTGTGGCACACGATGCTGGCGACGGTGCCGTCCATCATCCGCAAGGGACGCGGCGGGGCGGTCGTCCTGGTCAGCTCGTCGCAAGGCTTGATCGGTCGCGGCGGTGACGGCAGCGCCGCGATGTTCGCCTACGTCGCGTCCAAGCACGGCGTAGTGGGCATGATGCGATCAGCCGCCAATGCTTATGCGCCACACAAGATTCGGGTCAACTCGGTCAACCCCAGTGGTGTTGCGACACCGATGATCATCAACGACTTCGTGATCAACGGGATGACCGCGAATCCCAATCCGGCTGTCTCACAGACTCTGCTGCCCGACGTGCCACTGGTCGAGGCGCAAGACGTAACCGAAGCGGTGCTGTGGCTGGTCAGCCCGCGTGCCCGCTACGTCACGGGCATAGCCGTGCCGGTCGACGCCGGCCACGTCGTGATGTAGCGGCGTCTCAGCCGACCAGCACCGCGTAGCGCGGCTTGATCACCTCGTCGATGATCGCCAGCCGTTCATCGAACGGTATGAACGCGGACTTCATCGCGTTGACCGTGAATCGCAGGAGGTCACTCCACCCGTAGCCGAAAGCATCGACGAGAAGGGCCATCTCACGAGTCATCGTGGTGTCGCTCATCAACCGGTTGTCGGTGTTGACCGTGACCCGGAATCGGGCGCGGGCCAGCAGATCAAACGGGTGCTCGGCGATGCCGGCGACAGCGCCGGTCTGCACGTTGGAGCTTGGACACATCTCGAGGGGAATCCGTTTGTCCCGCAGGATCGATGCGAGTCGGCCGAGACGTACTTCGCCATCCCCGGCGACGTCGATGTCGTCGACGATGCGCACGCCGTGACCCAGCCGATCGGCGCCGCAGAACGCGATGGCTTCCTGGATCGACGGCAGACCGAATGCCTCACCGGCATGAATAGTGAAGCGGGCGTTGTTGTTTCGCATGTACTCGAAGGCGTCCAGGTGACGGGTCGGGGGGTAGCCGGCCTCCGCGCCGGCGATGTCGAACCCGACTACTCCTTTGTCGCGGAACCGGATCGCCAGCTCGGCGATCTCACGCGACACCGCGGCGTGCCGCATCGCGGTGACCAGGCACCGCACCACGATCGGACGCCCCGCCGCAGCGGCCGCCCTCTCACCGTCGACGAAACCGGCGAGCACCGCATCGACGACGGCGTCGAACGACAACCCGCGATTGATGTGCAATTCGGGGGCGAACCGCACCTCGGCGTAAACCACCGAATCGGCGGCCAGGTCTTCCACGCATTCCAAGGCCACCCGGTGCAGGGCCTCCGGAGTCTGCATCACCGCGACGGTGTGCGAAAACGGTTCGAGGTAACGCTCCAACGAGCCACTGTGTGACGCAGTGCGAAACCACAGTGCCAGCTCGTCGACGTCGGTGGCGGGCAATCCGTCATAGCCGATCTGGCCGGCGATGTCGATCACGGTCGCCGGGCGCAGACCGCCATCGAGATGATCGTGCAGCAACGCCTTCGGCGCTCGCGTGATGGTCTCCGGGCTTGGTGGCGTCGTCATCAGCTGATCCGATCGATGATCAGTGGCCGCCGGACCGGTGGCATGTCGGCGACTTTGAAGCCGGCGTCCAACTCGGCCATCGCATGCGGAAAACGTTCCGGGGTATCGGTGTAGAGCGTGAACAGCGGCTCACCGGTCGCCACCGCGCTGCCGGGGCGCCGGTGGATCTGGATTCCGGCGCCGGGCTGGACCTTTTCGCCCGGACGGGACCTACCCGCTCCGAGCCGCCACACCGCCAGCCCCACTGCCATTGCGTCGATATCGCCCATTGTGCCGCTTTCGGAGGCGTTGACGGTTTCGGAGTACTTACCAACCGGCAACGGAACGGCCAAGTCCCCGCCCTGAGCGGCGATCAGCGCACGGAATCGGTCCATCGCGGTCCCGTCCCGCAAGGTCTGCTCCGGATCCCGCCGGTCGATCCCGGCGATCTCCAGCATCTCGCGCGCCAGTTCCACGGTCAGCTCCACCACATCGGGCGGCCCGCCGCCGGCCAACACCTCCAGCGATTCGGCGACCTCAAGCGCGTTGCCGACCGCCGCGCCCAGGGGACGATTCATGTCGGTCAGCACCGCACGCGTCGGCACACCATGTTCTGCGCCCAGCGCGATCAGCGTCTCGGCCAGCTCACGACTGCGCGATTCCGACCGCATAAACGCACCGGAGCCGACCTTGACGTCGAGCACCAACGCGCCCGCTCCCTCGGCGATCTTCTTGCTCATCACCGAACTCGCGATCAACGGCAGGGATTCGACGGTGGCTGTGATATCGCGCAGCGCATAGAGTTTCGCGTCGGCCGGCGCCAGCTGACCGGCCGCGAAGATCGCCGCCCCGACATCGCAAAGCTGTTGCCTTACTTGCGCATTGGTTAGCACCGCGGTGAAACCGGCGATCGACTCCAGCTTGTCCAGGGTGCCGCCGGTGTGCCCTAGCCCGCGGCCCGAGGCCTGCGGCACCGCGCCTCCGCACGCGGCGATCACCGACACCAGCGGCAGCGTGATCTTGTCGCCCACCCCTCCGGTGGAATGCTTGTCGACGGTCCGCAGTGGACTGCCATCGCGTCGCAGGTCGGTGAAGTCCATCCGCTCACCCGAGGCCACCATGGCGGCCGTCCAGCGTGCGGTCTCGCCATAGTCCATGCCGCGCAGGAACACCGCCATCAGCAGCGCCGACATCTGCTCGTCGGCGATGCGCCCGTGCGTGTAGGCGTCGATGACCCAGTCGATCGCGGCGTCCGACAGCCGGCCCCCGTCGCGTTTGGTTTTGATCACCGTCGGCGCATCGACGGGGTTCACCCGCGGCCCCGGTGGTAAGCAGCGAGATCCTCGGGACCGAACGCGTCGGGCAGCAGGTCAGCCAGGCGCCGCGGCGCGTCCCGGTGGTCGATGAGTAATTCCGGTCCGCCGTGCTCCAACAGCACCTGACGGCACCGGCCGCATGGCATCAGTAGCGTGCCGGCGCCGTCGACGCAGACCAGTGCCACCAGACCGCCGCCGCCGGTCGAATGCAGGGCGCACACCACCGCGCATTCGGCGCAGAGACCCAGGCCATATGAGACATTCTCCACATTGCAGCCGGTGATTATCCGACCATCGTCGACCAACGCGGCGGCGCCCACCGGGAACTTCGAATACGGCGCATAAGCCCCACGGGCTGCTTGGATTGCCTTGTCCCGCAGAACTTTCCAGTCAATTGAGTCAGCCACGGTCCCCGTACCACACATGATCGCACTGCATTCGCCTACCCCACTCACTGTCGGCTAATTCACAAGGCCAGCCTAGATTCTGCGCGCATAAAAGCGTCGCCGGAACCCGAAGCAGTTGATTCGGCCGCAAGAATGGACCTAAACGGCCCCAGGAATGGGGCTAAATTGAGTTGCCCACTGCAGTGACCGAAGTGCGCAGCGGGTCGCCACAGGAATTGGAGGCGCAGATGACAACGACGACATCCGCGAATCCGGCTACGCCGGAGGGATCATCGCGCTTACGGCGGCTGCGCCGCACCCTCTACCGCGGCGATCCTGGCATGTGGTCGTGGGTGCTGCATCGCATCACCGGGGCGACCGTCTTCTTCTTCTTGTTCATCCACGTGTTGGACACCGCGCTGGTCCGGATCAGCCCGCAGGCTTACGACGAAGTCATCTCGACGTACAAGACACCGATCGTGGGCTTGATGGAACTGGGGCTGGTGGCCGCAGTGCTTTACCACGCGCTCAACGGCATCCGTGTCATCCTGATCGACTTCTGGGCCCAGGGCCCGCGATACCAGCGGCTGATGTTGTGGTCGATCGGCATCGTCTGGCTGCTGGTGATGGTTCCGGCGGGAGTCGTCGTGGCAATTCACCTGATCGGACACTTCCGATGAGCTCCGGCGACCTGCAACTCGGTCGCGGACAACTCGCCCCGGTCCGGCAACGCAGCCACGACCGCCCGGCAAGCCTGGACAACCCGCGCTCCCCCCGGCGACGGTCCGGCATGCCGAACTTCGAGAAGTACGCCTGGTTGTTCATGCGGTTCTCCGGCATCGTGCTGGTGTTCCTGGCGCTCGGGCACTTGTTCGTGATGCTGATGTGGCAGGACGGCGTCTATCGCATCGACTTCAACTACGTTGCGCAGCGCTGGCACTCGCCGTTCTGGCAGACCTGGGATCTGTTGCTGCTCTGGCTGGCACAACTGCACGGCGGCAACGGCCTTCGCACGATCATCGACGACTACAGCCGCAAGGATTCCACCCGCTTCTGGCTGAATAGCTTGCTGGCATTGTCGATGGCCTTCACGTTGGTGCTGGGGACCTATGTGCTGCTGACGTTCGACGCGAACATTTCTTGATTCAAGGAGGCTCACCCGATTTGATCAGCGAACACCGTTACGACGTGGTGATCGTCGGCGCAGGCGGGGCCGGGATGCGGGCGGCCGTGGAGGCCGGACCCCGGGTTCGCACAGCGGTTCTGACGAAGCTGTACCCGACCCGCAGCCACACCGGCGCCGCCCAGGGCGGCATGTGCGCGGCGCTGGCCAATGTCGAGGACGACAACTGGGAATGGCACACCTTCGACACGGTCAAGGGGGGCGACTACCTCGCCGACCAGGACGCGGTGGAGGTGATGTGCAAGGAAGCCATCGACGCGGTGCTCGACCTGGAAAAGATGGGGATGCCGTTCAACCGGACCCCGGAGGGCCGCATCGACCAGCGCCGCTTCGGCGGGCACACCCGTGACCACGGCAAGGCCCCGGTGCGCCGGTCCTGCTACGCCGCCGACCGCACCGGCCACATGATCTTGCAGACGCTGTACCAGAACTGCGTCAAGCACGACGTCGAGTTCTTCAACGAGTTCTACGCCCTGGACCTCGCGCTCACCGAGACCCCCAACGGCCCCGTCGCCACCGGGGTGATCGCTTACGAACTGGCCACCGGCCACATCCATATCTTCCATGCCAAAGCCGTCGTGATCGCCACCGGCGGCTCAGGCCGGATGTACAAGACCACATCCAACGCGCACACGTTGACCGGCGACGGTATCGGCATCGTGTTCCGCAAGGGACTCCCGTTGGAGGACATGGAATTTCACCAATTCCATCCGACCGGCCTGGCCGGCCTGGGCATCTTGATCTCGGAAGCCGTGCGTGGCGAGGGCGGTCGGCTGCTCAACGGCGAAGGCGAGCGCTTCATGGAGCGTTATGCGCCGACGATCGTCGACCTCGCGCCCCGCGACATCGTCGCCCGCTCGATGGTCCGCGAAGTGCTGGAGGGTCGCGGCGCCGGCCCGCACAAGGACTACGTCTACATCGACGTACGTCATCTCGGTGCCGATGTGCTGGCCGCCAAGCTGCCCGACATCACCGAGTTCGCCCGCACCTATCTGGGTGTGGACCCGGTCAAAGAACTGGTTCCGGTCTACCCGACATGTCACTACGTGATGGGCGGCATTCCGACCACCATCACCGGCCAGGTGCTGCGCGACAACACCAACACCGTTGCGGGTCTGTACGCGGCCGGCGAATGCGCATGTGTGTCGGTGCACGGCGCCAACCGGCTGGGCACCAATTCGTTGTTGGACATCAACGTCTTTGGTCGCCGGGCCGGCATCGCAGCAGCCAACTACGCCAAAGGCCACGAGTTCGCCGACATGCCGCCGAACCCGGCGGCGATGGTGGTCGGCTGGGTCGGCGACATCTTGTCCGAGCAAGGCAACGAGCGGGTGGCCGACATTCGCGGCGCGCTGCAGCAGACGATGGACAACAACGCCGCGGTGTTCCGCACCGAGGAGACGCTCAAGCAGGCGCTGACCGACATCCACGCGCTGAAGGAAAGGTATTCCCGAATCTCGGTGCACGACAAGGGAAAGCGGTTCAACAGCGATTTGCTGGAGGCGATCGAGCTGGGTTTCCTGTTGGAGCTGGCCGAGGTCACCGTCGTCGGCGCGTTGAACCGCAAGGAATCTCGCGGCGGGCACGCCCGGGAGGACTATCCCAACCGCGACGACGTCAACTACATGCGGCACACCATGGCCTATAAGGAAATTGGGGCCGATAAGCAGAGCACCGATCTGCTCAGCGACATTCGGCTGGATTTCAAGCCCGTGGTGCAGACCCGTTACGAACCCAAGGAGCGGAAGTACTGATGACGGGGCCCAAAAATGAAGTGAGTCAGGACGCCCCCGCCGGCGACCCGCCGTTGCCCCCGATAGCCGAGGGCTCGGTGATGGTGACGCTGCGGATCGCCCGGTTCAATCCGGAAAACCCGGACCAGTACGCAGATTCCGGCGGCTGGCAGAGCTTCCGGGTGCCGTGCCTGCCCACCGACCGGCTGCTGAATCTGCTGATCTACATCAAGAGCTATCTGGACGGCACACTGACTTTCCGGCGGTCCTGCGCGCACGGTGTGTGCGGCTCGGACGCGATGCGGATCAACGGGGTCAACCGGCTGGCCTGCAAGGTGCTGATGCGCGATCTGCTGCCCGGCAAGCCTCGCAAGAATTTGACCATCACGATCGAGCCGATCCGCGGGCTGCCGGTGGAGAAGGACTTGATCGTGGACATGGAGCCGTTCTTCGACGCCTATCGGGCGGTCAAGCCGTACCTGATCACCAGCGGCAATCCTCCGACGCGGGAACGGATCCAAAGCCAGACCGACCGCGCACGCTACGACGACACCACCAAGTGCATCCTGTGCGCCGCGTGCACCACCAGCTGCCCGGTGTTCTGGAACGAGGGCAGTTACTTCGGCCCGGCGGCCATCGTCAACGCGCATCGCTTCATCTTCGACAGCCGTGACGAGGCCGCCGCCGAGCGGCTCGACATTCTCAACGAGGTCGACGGTGTGTGGCGCTGTCGCACCACGTTCAACTGCACCGACGCCTGCCCGCGGGGCATCGAGGTGACCAAGGCGATCCAAGAGGTCAAGCGCGCGTTGATGTTCACCCGGTGAGGACCGTGGTCCACTCAGCGGACCACATGGTTGCCAACCCAGCGGTACGGATGCCGAATGGAACAGCACCGTAATCGGACCTCGGGATGTACGGCATGGTAGTCACGCAGCCAAGCCCTCGTCCGGTGCTGCCCGCGCCCCGGGTGGTGGTTCGCGCGGCGCAACCCGATGATCACGTTGCCGACCTGGTGTTCGGCGCCGCGCCCCAGGCATACACCGCGGTCGCCGGCTCGGAGTCGCGCGCGCGTGCAGCCATCGAGCAGTTGTGGCGAATGCCGGGTCACTCGGCCAGTTTCGAGCATGCCCTGGTCGCCGAGCTGGACGGACGACTCGCCGGGGTCCTGATCGGATTTCCGGCGAGCAACCGCTATCGGCTTCATCTGGCTCTGCTGCGCAAGGGCTTTCGGTTCGTCAGCGCGCGCCGCAGGCCGCTGTTGCTGGCCGCGTTGCCGCACCTGATCGCCGCCACCCCGCGACCGCCGCGCCGAGCCTACTACGTCGGAACGATCGCGATCGCCCGCTTTGCCCGCCGGCGCGATGTCGCATCCACGCTCGGCTATCACGCCGAGCGGCTCGCGCAGCAACTCGGGTTCCCGGTAATCGTCGCGCACACCGGATCACGTCACGGCCCTGCCCGGCGGGCTTTGGAGCGCTACGGCTTACGGGCCATCAAGGACCGTTCGTGGGGCTATGTTCTGTACGCGAAAAATGTTGGCGTACAAGAGTTGAAGACGTGAACATCCTGTTGTTGGCGGGACTGATCGTCGCTGCCGACCGTGCGACAAAGGAGATCGCCGTTCGTCAGCTTGCTGTTGGCCGTCATGACTACCGATTCGTGCGAGTGGTTCTCACGCAGCGTCCGCTGCTGGGTCCGCGCGCCTCACTGAGGGCACTGATCGTGCTGTGGGTCGCGGCGATCGGCTGCATGGTCGCCGCGTTGCTGTGTGCACCGGCGTTACGACAGAACACCCTGGTGATGGCCGGCATCGCGGCCGCGCTGGCCGGCGCGCTCGGCAATCTGGGCGACCGGATAATCCGCGGTGCCGTGGTGGATTTCGTTGCTATTGGCCGGTGGCCGGTCTTCAACCTCGCCGATGTCGCGATTGTTGCGGGAGCGGCTGTTGCCGGAGTATCTCTCATTCCCATCGTGCGCGGGTGGTAGTCGAATGAGAAGGGTTCTGTTTCACGTTCGCGGAGTGGCCATCTGGAGCTACCCGGCGATGCTGTACGTGGGGCTGGTGTGCGGCTTCTACGTGATGTACGCGATTGCACCAAGGTTGGGTATGCATCGCGAACCGGCGAGCATCGCGACGTTGATCATGTTCGTGCCGGCGATTGTCGGTTCGCGTATCTGGTTCGTGCTGGACCACTGGTCGACCTACCGACATGATGTGCGACGCATCTGGCGACACTCCGATGGCGGTATGACGCTGTACGGCGGGCTCGTTCTGGCACTGGTTCTTTCACCGGTGATCCTCGGGCCCTTCGGGTTGAGGTTCGCGGCGTTTTGGGACGGTGCGGCGTTCACGATGCTGGTCGGGATGATCTTCACCAGGGTCGGCTGCCTGCTCAACGGTTGCTGCTCGGGGCGGCGCAGCGAAGGCCAGCTCGGGCTGTGGTTGCCGGACCACGCGGGTCGCTGGGAGCGGCGGTATCCGGTGCAACTGCTCGAGCTTGGCGCTGCGCTGATCTTGCTGGCCGGATCGGCGGCGCTGCTGGTAGCCGGCACGCCGCGCGGGACGATCTTCGCGTTCGCGCTCGCCGGATACGCCGTCACCCGCCTCGCCATCGACCCGTTGCGGGAGCGACCGACGGACAGCGCTGCCGGGCGCCCAATCGCCTTGGCGACGTTCCTCGCCTGCTGCGTGCTGGCTTCCGGCCTGGGCTGGCTTGTCACCAGATGATGCCGCGCGGCCTGGGATGCTGAGCGGGTGTATCTAGGCGTCATCGTCAATCCGTTCGCGGACAAGAACCGGGGTGCCTCGGGTCAGCACTGCGCGCGCCTGCGTCGTCTCGTCGGTCCGTGGGGCGAGGTGCACGAGTCCGAGTCCGTCCGCGACCTGCCCGGCATCCTCGAGCGACTGCTCCCACGGGCCAGCCATCTCGTCAGTGACGGCGGCGACGGGGCACTGCACTGGCTGATCAACGAGCTGCTGGCCCAGCAGAGCGATCCGCGACAGTGGCCATCATTGGTACCCACCAACGGCGGCTCTATCGACTTCGTCGCCCGCAAGGCTCGGGTGCGCGGCCGCGCCGACACGATTCTGCAGATCCTCGGCGCAGCCGCGCGGGCCGACCGACGACCGCCGGAAGTCCGACTGGACACCCTTGACCTCGACGGCGAAACAGGCTGTGGCACAAAGTTTCATCGAATTGGCTTCGCGCTGGCGGCCGGCGGTGTCGGCAACCGGTTCTTCAACGAGTACGACGCGCGAGCCACTCCCGGCCGCCTGACCATCGCCCGCGTGATCGGCCGGGCAGTCGCTGACTATGCCGCATCCCGACTATCGACCGGACCACGATCGACCGTCCACTTGTTCACCCCAACACATGCACGCGTGGTCATCGACGGACATGAGGTGCCCACCCGGACGCACAACGCGCTGCATGCGGGCGCCTTCGACGTGAATCTTGGTGGAATTCTTCGGGTTTTCCCGCTTGCGCGAGAATCCGGTGCTCTGCACTTTCAGGCCGGCGCGATACCCCCCGCCCACATGATTGCCAACCTTCCGGGATTGGTCGCCGGCCGCGCAATCCGCTCAGTTCGGCTGCGTGATGTCAGTGGCCGGGAAATGGTGATTGAAGCCGAACGGCAACCGCTGTCGCCGATCATCGACGGCGAGCGGTTCACCGATATCAACCGGCTCGTCGTCCGCGCCGGACCGCAAATTCGCGTCGCAGTGCCGGAATCGCTTAATTATCAATGGCTTTGAACGTATAGGTGTTGCTCCAGATCCGGCCGCATCTGCCGTCCGGATCGGGCCGATGGTCGGTGGCCGCGATCCTCAGCATCCCGGTCACCGCGGTTGCGGGCAGGTCAGCGTAGAGGTGACCGTTGCAGTCCGAGGTGTAGGTCACGTAGTCGCTGACGCTGTCCCCGGGGCGAGTGATGCTGACCGTCACTTCGTGGTCGGGCAGAAAGTCGGCGCCGAGCACGACGCCGACCCGCGTGACAGTGATCGCGGGCGCTGCGGGCGACTCCCCCGGCACGGGTTTGCCGGCTGCGGCAGCGGCCATGATTCCTCCGAAGCACGTTCGTCGCAGATCACCGACCCGCGAAAGGCTTCTCGCATCGCATACCCGGCTGCCGTCACGTGACAAGAGGTCGGTCCGGCTATCGGACCGCGGCGCTCAACCCCGGCTTTACTGCGCTGCCCCCGCCAGGGCGTTGCCGACTCGGCGCGCTGTGTGCGACACCAAGTCGGACAGGTGCGCAGGCAGCGCCTGCGATAGCACCAGGACGGTGACGGCTCCGGCGCACGTTCCATCTGGCCACCACACCGGCGCGGACACGCAGCAGATCCCCGGAAAGGCGTCCTGGCGGTCGGCGACCGTCGCACCGAGCTCGCGAACTGACGCACGCAACCGACGCCATTCCCGCTGCGTCCAGCAGTCAGGCAGCCCAACGTCGCCGTCGACCTGCGCTGCGTACAAGATCCGACCGGTGGCGGTCCGGGCGATCGATTCGCGGCCCGCCGGGTCGGATATGTAGGCCTGGCCCCGAGCCGCCGTCGCGCAGATCAAACGGAGGCGCTCTTCATGCAGGATCCGCAGCGAGGCCATCGCGCCGGCCTGTACTGACAAATTGTGCACTGGTCCCTGCGCAGCTCGGCGCAACAGCGGATCAGGTTGCCACCGTTGCCCGATGCGCCCGATCAGCGCCCCGACGTAGTAACGATGCTCGACACACTGCACCGCTCCGAGCGCCACCAGTTGTTCGGCGAGCCGATACGTCGACGTCTTCGCCAACCCGCTCGCGCGAGCCAAGGCGGTCAGGCCCAATCCGTCGTCCGCGTGAGCGAGCGCGTCAAGCACAGCGAACGCGCCGACAAGCACACCGCGGCCCCGACACGTGTCGGGCACAGGTGTTATCGACGATCGTTGAGCGTGAGCTGCCATGTCGACATTCATGTCGCCTCGCTGTGAAAGCCCCCGCTTCCGGCCCCTGGAGCGGTTTCTTCGCTCGCGTGAATTTTATACGGCGGCGAACCCGAAAATGTGGCGTACTTGCAATACGAATACAAGTCCTGATTCTCACGCCGCGCGTCACAATTTCTGCGGCTGTGCCGTCTGACTGACATGACACAGAAAACCCGCATCGAACCGTTGCCGCCTAAACGGGCCAACTGGCTGATCCGCGCGATGTACCGCTACGCGAAGCGGCGCTTCGGAGAAGTCCCCGAGCCCTTTGCCGTCATCGCGCATCACCCGCGGCTGCTGGTCGCCAACGCCGTGCACGAGACCATGCTGCAATCGGGCTCCCGCCGGCTGCCCGCCAACGTCCGCGAGTTGGCGGTGTTCTGGACAGCGCGCACCATCGGCTGCTCGTGGTGCGTCGACTTCGGATCGATGCTGCAGCGGCTCGACGGACTGGACATCGAGCGCCTCAAGGATGTCGATAACTACGCCACGTCACAACATTTCACCCAGGATGAGCGAGCTGCGATCGCCTTTGCCGATGCGATGACCACCGATCCGCACAGCGTCACCGATGAGCAGGTGGCCGACCTGCGGACTCGTTTCGGCGACAGCGGTGTGATCGAGCTGACCTATCAGATAGGCACTGAAAACATGCGCGCGCGAATGAACACTGCGCTGGGCATCACCGAGCAGGGCTTCAATTCCGGTGATGCATGCCGCGTTCCGTGGGCTGTGCCCGCAACGGAGAGCCGGTGAACTTGTCGGGATTGGCGATATCCCACAGGGCGCAGACCTTTCCGTCGCGCACCGTCATCGCCGTGATTCGCGGCAGCATTTCCCGGTACCCGTCGCTGGCCGGCAGGCCGGCCGTGTAGATGCCGAGTTCACCGTTGACAAGACTCAACTCGTAGGCGGTGAACATCGACGGGCCGTAGCGTTGGGCAAGTCCAAGCATGAACCGGACGACCTTGTCTGGCCCGCGAACGACCTGAACTGCCGTGGGCGCCTTGCCATCCGAATCGCCGGTGAATATCACGTCGGGATGCAACAGCGCCACTACGGCATCTAGATCGCCTTGGGCCATCGCGGCCATCAGCTTGCCGACCACCTCGTTGTGCGACGGATCGGGTTCCGGTGGCGGTGCTGCGGCGACGGCCTTGCGGGCCCGCGAGGCCAACTGTCGGGCGGCCGCCTCGTTGGTCCCGAGGACCTGTGCCACTTCGGCGAACGGCACCGCGAATCCGTCGTGCAGCACGAACGCGACTCGCTGATCGGGCGAAAGACGTTCCAGCACCACCATCGCCGCGAACCTGGCATCTTCTCGTGCCACCACGGCGGACAGTGGGTCGGCGTCGTCGAACCCGGTTACCACCGGCTCGGGTAGCCAGTTGCCGGTGTAGGTTTCCCGCCGGTGTGCGGCCGAGCGCAACCGGTCCAGCCCGAGCCGGCTCACCACGGTGGTCAGCCAGGCCCGAAGGTCGGCGATCGGCCCGCGGGCACCGGCCGAATTCCAGCGCAGCCAGGCTTCCTGAACGATGTCCTCGGCATCGGCCACGGTGCCGGTCAGCCGGTAGGCGACCGACATGAGATGCGGCCGCAACACTTCGAATTCGGTGACCTGCTCGGCAGAGGTCATAGGGTCAGCGTAGCCCGGCGACGGCGAGCGCCGGAACGGCCCGAGGGACGAGTCGGGCCATCGAACCGAGCGCTAGGCTCACCAACACCATGCTCGACAACCTCTGGCTGCACTTTGCCCGGCACGGGCCGGATATCACCCCGCCGATCATCACCCGCGGCGACGGCGTGACGATTTTCGACGACAGCGGCAGAAGCTATCTCGACGGGCTCTCCGGACTTTTCGTGGTACAGGTCGGACACGGCCGTGCTGAGCTGGCCGAAGCCGCCGCCCGGCAGGCGAGCACGCTCGCCTACTTCCCGCTGTGGGGATACGCCACACCCCCCGCGATGGAACTGGCCGACCGGATCGCGGGGTACGCGCCCGGCGACCTGAATCGGGTGTTCTTTACCAGCGGCGGCGGCGAGGCCGTCGACTCGGCATGGAAGCTGGCCAAGCAGTATTTCAAGCTGACCGGCAAACCCGGTAAGTACAAAGCGATTTCACGTGCCATCGCCTATCACGGCACCCCGCAGGGCGCGCTGGCGATCACTGGCCTGCCGGCGTACAAAACACCGTTCGAACCGCTCACCCCCGGCGGCTTCCGAGTACCGAACACCAATTTCTACCGCGCCCCTGAGTTGTTGCGGTCCGACGTCAAGGCTTTCGGGCAATGGGCCGCCGACCGGATCGCCGAGGCGATCGAATTCGAAGGACCCGACACCGTCGCAGCGGTATTCCTCGAGCCGGTGCAGAACGCGGGCGGCTCCATCCCACCGCCGCCGGGTTACTTCGAGCGGGTCCGGGAGATCTGCGACCACTACGACGTGCTGTTGGTGTCCGACGAGGTGATCTGTGCCTGGGGCCGAATCGGCTCAATGTTCGCCTGCACCGATTTCGGCTACCAGCCCGACATCATCGCCTGCGCCAAGGGCCTGACGTCGGGGTACTCGCCGATCGGCGCAATGATCGCGAGCGACCGGCTGTTCGAGCCATTCAACGACGGCACGACGATGTTTCCGCACGGCTACACCTTCGGCGGTCACCCGGTGTCGGCAGCCGTCGCGCTGGCCAACCTCGACATCTTCGAGCGCGAGGGCCTCAACGCAGCGGTGCAACGGCAGGCGCCGGCACTGCGGGCCGCCCTGGAGCGGCTCTACGACCTGCCGATCGTCGGCGATGTCCGAGGCGAGGGCTACTTCTACTCGATTGAACTGGTCAAGGACCAGGCGACCAGGGAAACCTTCACCCGCGAGGAGACCGCAAAACTGTTGCCGCACATCGCCGCAGCGCTGTACACGGCCGGCCTCTACACCCGCACCGATGACCGCGGCGACCCGGCGATCGTCATCGCACCGCCCCTGATCAGCGGACCAGCCGAGTTCGACGCCATCGAATCCATCCTGCGCCAAGTCCTGACGGGGGCGTTATGAGCAAGCCTCCTATCGACCCGATCCGGTGGCAGCCACCGCCGTCGCAGCCGTTACCGGCACCCGACTTCACCGCGGCCCTGCACGTGGTCACCGTGCCAGGCAGCGCCCCGGAAGACGTCGTCGCCGATGCCGACGGCAACATCTGGACCGGCGTCGAGGATGGCCGCATTGTCCGGATCAGCCCCGACGGCGGTTCCGTCCACGTGGTCGCCGACACCGGCGGACGCCCGTTGGGCCTGGCCGTCGCCCGCGACGGCCGCCTGCTGATCTGCGACAGCCACCGCGGCCTGCTGCGGTACGACCCGGGCACCGGCGAAATCGAGACACTGGTCGCCGAGATTGACGGCCGCCCGCTGACGTTCTGCTCGAATGTCGTCGAATCATCAGACGGCACAATATTTTTCACTGAATCGACCAGCCGCTTCTACTACGAGTACTACAAGGGCTCGATCATCGAGGGGCGGCCGAGCGGGTCGCTGTTCCGGCTGGATACCGATGGGACGGTCAGCGAGTTGGCCGGCGGGCTGTACTTCGCCAACGGCGTGACGCTGACTCACGACGAGTCGGCGGTGGTGTTCGCCGAGAGCTCTGGATGCCGGGTGTCGAAGTACTGGCTGACCGGAGATCGCGCGGGCAGCATCACCCCGTTGGTCACCGCCCTTCCCGGCTACCCCGACAACATCTCCACCGGCCTCGACGGCCGGATCTGGGTCGCGCTGGTCTCGGACCGCAACGCGCTCAACGAGTGGCTGGGCCCGCGCAACCCGATCATCCGCAGCCTGATGTGGCGGCTGCTGCCGTACCACTGGCTGCCCAATCCCAAGTCGACGGTGTGGGTTGTCGCGTTCGATCCCGACGACGGGCGGGTGGTGACCCAACTTCGGACCCAGCATCCGGACTTCGGCCTGGCCACCGGCGTGGTGGAGACACCGGGACAGCTGTGGCTGGGACGTATCGCCGGGCCCGGGATCTGTTACCTAGATTTGCAACATCCGTAACACCAGTCACAGCGCGGCTCCCCGGAATCGGGCCGCTGATCGCCTACTCTGCACAGCAATGTTTCTCTCAGGACCCGCCTTCCGCCGCGCGTCATGCCTGGCAGCGGCCGGTTTCATGCTGAGCACGCCCGCGCTGCTCGGCATGCCCGCCGCGTTCGCCGAGCCCGCCGTCGTGCACGACCTGTGCCCGTTCAAGGTCGCGACCCCGCCCGCGGTGGACTCCTCGGAAGTCCCGCAGGCCGGCGACCCGCCGTTGCCGCTTCCGGTGCCGCCCTCCCCGATCGGCGGTAACTCTTTGGGCGGCTGCGGCGTGGTCACCGCGGCCGGCACTCCGCCGGTGCCAAACGACGTCTCAGCGGATGCCTGGGTGGTGGCCGACCTGGACAGCGGCGCCATCATCGCCGCCCGCGACCCACACGGTCGGCACCGCCCGGCCAGTGTCATCAAAGTGCTCGTCGCAATGGCGTCGTTGCGTGAGCTCAACCTCAACAAGACCGTCGACGGCACTCCTGAGGATGCCGCCGCGGAGGGCACCCGGGTCGGCGTTGCCCCGGGTGGCACCTACACCGTCAACCAGTTGCTGCACGGGCTGCTGATGCATTCCGGCAACGACGCCGCACACTCGCTGGCGATGCAACTGGGCGGCATGCCGACGGCGCTGGACAAGATCAACGCGCTGGCCGCCAAACTCGGCGGCCGCGACACCCGCGCCGCAACGCCGTCGGGGCTCGATGGACCCGGCATGAGCACATCCGCGTACGACATCGGGTTGTTCTACCGATATGCCTGGGAGAACTCAACTTTCGCCAACATCGTGCACACGCAGAAGTTCGACTTTCCCGGACACGCGGACAGCCCGAACTACGAGCTGGAAAACGACAACCAGCTGCTCTACCACTACCCCGGCGCGCTCGGCGGCAAGACCGGCTACACCGACGACGCCGGACAGACGTTCGTCGGTGCCGCGAACCGGGACGGGCGCCGACTGATGGCGGTGTTACTGCACGGCACCCGTCAGCCGATCGCACCGTGGCAGCAGGCCGCCCATTTGCTTGATTACGGTTTCGCGACCGCGCCCGGAACCCGGGTGGGCACGCTGATCGAACCGGACCCGTCGCTGACGGCGCCGGGCCCCAACGCGAGCGGCGACAGCGCCGCCGGGCCCGCCACCAATGCCGCAGCGCTGATACCCGGCGCGGACGCTCTGCCGGTTAGGGTCGGTGTCGCGGTCATCGGTACGGTCGTCGTGTTCGGCTTGATTATGGTGGCTCGCTCGATGAACCGACGGCCGCAGCACTAGGCGGCGACCACGGACCGGGCGGCTACCCGGAGGGGAGCTTGTGAGCCGCGTCGGCGAGTCACTGCGAACGCGACGGCGATTGCTGATCGGCATCACCGCGGCGAGCCTTGGGATCGTTTGCGGCTACGACTTGTCCAACATCGCGGGCGCGCTGCTGTTCATCACCAACGATTTCAATCTGACCGTCCGCAAGCAGGAGCTGCTCACCACGATCGTAGTGATCGGCCAGATTTGCGGGGCACTGAGCGGCGGCTTCCTGGCCAACGCGATCGGACGTAAGCGCTCGATGATGCTGGTCGCGGGTGGCTACGCGGTGTTCTCGCTACTGGGTGCCGCGGCGGTGTCGATGCCGTGGCTGATGACGGCGCGGATGTTGCTCGGCATGACGATCGGGTTGTCGGCGACCGTGACCCCGGTGTTCATCGCCGAATCGGCCCCGGCGCGACTGCGCGGTTCGTTGCTGGTCACCTATCAGGTCGCGACGATTCTAGGGATCATCGGCGGCTACCTTTCCGCATTTGCGCTGGCCGATTCTGGGAGCTGGCGGTGGATGCTCGGGCTGGCCGCGGTACCGGCGCTGCTGGTCCTGCCGCTGCTGGCGTCCACGCCCGACACCGCGCGGTGGTATCTGTTCAAGAACCGCGTCGACGATGCCCGCCGCTCGCTGCTGCGGATCGAACCCGATCGCGACGTCGAGCAGGAACTCGCCGAGATCGCCGAGGCCATGCGTGAAGAACGGGGCGGATCGATCCTCGAGATGCTGCGCCTGCCGTACCTTCGGGCCACCTTATTCGTCGTCGGACTCGGCTTCTTCGCCGAGCTGAGCGGCATCAACGGGATCATCTACTACAGCCCGCTGTTGTTCCAGGCTATGGGTTTTCAGGGCAACTTCTCTTTGCTCGTGCTGCCTGCGTTGGTCCAGTTGGCTTCGCTCGTCGCGGTGTTGACCTCGCTGGTGCTCGTCGACCGGGTCGGGCGGCGGCCCATCCTGCTGTGCGGCATTGCGACGATGATCCTCGGCGACGGGGTGCTGATCGCCGTGTTCGCCGCGAAGTCCGATGCGGTCTCGGGCTTCGGCTACGCCGGGCTGTTGATGTTCACCATGGGATTCACCTTCGGCTTCGGCGCCCTGGTCTGGGTCTACGCCGGCGAGAGTTTCCCCGCGCACCTGCGCTCGCTGGGCGCCAGCGCGATGCTGACCGCGAACCTGACCGCCAACGCGCTGATCGAGTCCGTCTTTCTGACCATGCTGAACAACCTCGGCGGCGCGGGGATGTTCACCGTCTTCGCAGTATTGGCGAGCGTGGGGTTCATCATGGTCTACCGGTTCGCCCCGGAAACAAAAGGACGGCAGCTCGAAGACATCCGCCACTTCTGGGAGAACAACGGCCGCTGGCCTGACCAAACTCCTCCGGACGAAAGTTCCAGTGTGCCAACGGATGTACCGGCATGCCGCTGATCGGCGCGGGTACGGTCGTACTCGAGCAGGGTATCGAGAGGCCAGGCTGGGTAGAAACGTCGGGCGCCCGGATCGTCGGCCGCGGCGCGGGCGCGCCTCCTCGTCAACCCGACATCGACCTACCCGACGCGGTGATCGTGCCCGGTTTTGTCGACATACACGTCCACGGTGGCGGCGGCGCGACATACACCAACGGTGACGCCTCAGAGATTCAGCGCGCGGCGGCCTTTCACCTCGGGCACGGCACCACCACCACGCTGGCCAGCCTGGTCACCGCGTCGCCGGCCGATCTCCTTGCGGCCGTGCGGGTGCTGGCCGAATCGACCCGCGAGGGCGTCGTCGCAGGCATTCACCTGGAGGGGCCGTGGCTGAGCGCGGTGCACTGCGGTGCACACGACCACACCCAGCTCCGCGACCCGACGCCGGCTGAGATCGACACGCTGCTGGCAGCCGGCGGCGGCGCAATCCGAATGGTCACACTGGCACCCGAGCGCCCCGGCAGCCAGGACGCGATTACCCGTTTGGTCGACGCTGGAGTGGTTGTGGCCCTTGGGCATACGGATTCCGGTTACGAGCAGACCCGCCGCGCCATCGACCTCGGCGCGACGATCGGCACCCACCTGTTCAACGCGATGCGGGCGTTTCACCATCGTGAGCCGGGACCCGCTCTGGCATTGTTAGAGGATGCCCGGGTAACCGTCGAGCTGATCGCGGACGGCGTCCACGTCCATCCCGCGGTGCTGACCGCGACGATCGAGGCCACCGGATCCGACCGGGTCGCGTTAGTCACCGACGCCACGGCGGCGTCCGGAGTCGGCGATGGCGAATTTCAGCTCGGCACAGTATCGGTCGAGGTTGTCGACCGGGTGGCACGGGTGCGGGGCACCTCGACCATCGCGGGCAGCACCGCGACCATGGATCAGCTCTTCGGTACGGTGACCGGCCTCGGCGCCGACCGGGACGCCGGCCTGGTCGCAGCGGTGCGGATGACGTCGACAACCCCGGCCCGCGCGCTCGGTCTCGATGGCGTCGGCGGCCTGCGCGTCGGCGCTGCCGCCAATCTCGTTGTGCTGGAATCGGATTACCAGATCAAAGATGTGATGGCCAATGGCAGTTGGGTGACCGCCCGATAACATTTGCTACCGTCGGGTGGGTCAGCAACTGACACCGGAGAGGCGCACCGTACCCGGCCAGCGACGAGACGGCGCGGAAGAGGTGCGCAATGGCCTGGCTGGTGTTGGTGGCGTCCGGAGTTCTCGAAGCGGTGTGGGCGACCGCGATGGACAGATCGGACGGATTTTCCC
>NZ_JBAPMI010000002.1:0-11089 GCF_049278535.1 Mycobacterium sp.
ACCCGGACGTGCGTCGCAGCCTGATGACCCAGAAAGCCTACGCCGAAGGTCTGCGCGCGCTGTATCTGTACACCGCGACCTACCAGGACGCGGCGGTTGCCAAGGCGCTGCACGGTGTGGACGCCGACCTGGCAGTCAAGGTCAACGACCTGATGCTGCCGATCGTCAAGGGTGTCGGCTCGGAGCAGGCTTACGCCAAGCTCACCGAGAGCCTGCAGACCTTCGGTGGTTCCGGCTTCCTGCAGGACTACCCGATCGAGCAGTACATCCGTGACTCGAAGATCGACTCGCTCTACGAGGGCACCACTGCCATCCAGGCGCAGGACTTCTTCTTCCGGAAGATCGTGCGCGACAAGGGTGTGGCGTTGGCTCACGTGTCGGGCGAGATCGAGGAGTTCATCAAGAACGAGTCCGGCAATGGTCGGCTGAAGGCCGAGCGTGCGCTGCTCTCTACCGCCCTGGCCGATGTCCAGGCGATGGCGGCGACCTTGACCGGCTACCTGATGGCCGCTCAGGACGAGATCTCCAGCATCTACAAAGTCGGTACCGGTTCGGTGCGCTTCCTGATGAGCGTCGGCGACCTGGTGATCGGCTGGCTGCTGCAGCGTCAGGCCGCCGTGGCTCTGGAGGCGCTGGACGCCGGCGGTGTCAGCGACGCCGATAAGGCCTACTACGAAGGCAAGATCGCCGTGGCCTCGTTCTTCTCGAAGAACTTCCTGCCGCTGCTGACCAGCACCCGCCAGGTGCTGGAGACGATCGACAACGAGATCATGGAGCTCGACGAAGCGGCGTTCTGAGCCCAGACTGCACAGCAAAATCCCCCGTTCTCCTCGGAGACGGGGGATTTTGCTTGCGCGCTGATTATGTGAAAGGGGAGGGGCCGCCGCGGGATCCCCTCATTCCGTCGGCGGCCCCAGTCTCGACCCCCGCCTGCGAGCAGGCGTGCTGTCGTTTCGAGGACGCCCCGCGCTGCCATCTGGGTCGGGGGGTCGGACGACAACACGGAGCTATCCAGTCAGTTGGCTACCCGGGCGCCGCTGTCGCTAAACGCCGGGCGAATCGCCGCCCCGATCCGGCTCTCAGGCCTCCAGAATGGCCGCCACGCCCTGGCCACCTGCGGCGCAGATGGATATCAGGCCACGAACCGGCTTGCCGCCGTTCTTCGCTTTGGCCTCATGCAGCTGCTTGGCCAGCTGAGCGAGAATCCGCCCGCCGGTGGCCGCAAACGGGTGGCCGGCGGCCAGTGATGACCCGTTGACGTTGAGCTTGGACCGGTCGATGGATCCCTGCGCGGCGTCCAGGCCGAGTCGCTCTTTGCAGTACTCCTCGGACTCCCAGGCCTGCAGGTGCGCCAGCACCACCGAGGCGAACGCCTCATGGATCTCGTAGAAGTCGAAGTCCTGCAGCGTCAGCCCGTTGCGGGCCAGCAGCCGCGGCACCGCGTAGGTCGGCGCCATCAGCAGACCATCAGGGCCGTTGATGTAGTCGACCGACGCCGTCTCGGCATCGACGAAGTAGGCCAGCGGCGTCAGCGAGTGCTCGGCGGCCCACTCCTCGCTGGACAGCAGTGCCACCGAGGCGCCGTCGGTCAACGGGGTCGAGTTTCCGGCGGTCATCGTGGCGTCGCCGGCCTTGACTCCGAACACCGGCTTGAGTTTGGCAAGCTTCTCCGCCGACGAGTCCGCACGCAGGTTGTCGTCCCGGTACAGGCCGAGGAACGGCGTGACCAGATCGTCGAAGAACCCGCGGTCGTAGGCCGCCGCCATGTTGCGGTGGCTGGCGGCCGACAGCTCATCCTGGTCGACCCGCTTGATGCCCATCTGCTTGGCCGTAATCGCCTGGTGATCGCCCATCGACAGCCCGGTGCGCGGCTCGCTGTTCACCGGGATCTCTACCCCGAGGCTGGCCGGGAGTTTGCCGACCAGCTTCAGCCGATCGACGTTGGACTTGGAACGCCGCAGGCCAAGCAGGGTGTGGCGCAGGTTGTTTCCCAGAGCGATCGGCGCATCGGAGGTGGTGTCCACCCCGCCCGCGGCCGCGGCCTCATACCGGCCCGCCGCAATACCGTCGGCCGCGGCGATCGCCGCCTGCAGACCGGTGCCACACGCCTGCTGCAGGTCGAACGCCGGCGTGTAGGACGACAACGCAGAGCCGAGCACGCATTCGCGCATCAGGTTGAAGTCGCGGCTGTGCTTGAGTACGGCGCCGCCGATCACCGCACCCAGCCGCTCACCGGACAGACCGAACCGGTCGACCAGCCCGCCCAGGGCCGCGGTGAACATGTCCTGGTTGGACGCCTCGGCGTAGGCGCGGTCCGAGCGCGCAAACGGAATCCGGTTGCCACCCAGCACAGCAACGCGGCGTTTGGCAGCGGTCGCCTGGGAACTTGCAGAGGTGCTTTCAGAAGCCACGCTTATCTCCGTCACTTGATGGTTATCCACGGTTAGGAGCCATCCTACTCATCGTCCTTACTCTGGAGTAAGTTAGCTCTCGACTATCGTACGGATACCCGACAGCATGGAAGGCAACTCAGTGGCAGCCGATCTATTTTCCCAAGTCGTCAACTCCGGGCCAGGCTCGTTTCTCGCCAAGCAGCTCGGTGTGCCACAGCCCGAGAAACTGCGTCGGTACCGGGCCGGCGAACCACCGCTGGCCGGGTCGTTGCTGATCGGGGGCGAGGGCCGAGTTGTCGAGCCGCTGCGGGCGGCACTGGACACCGACTATGACGTGGTGGGGGCCAACCTGGGCGGGCGATGGGCGGATTCCTTCGGTGGGCTGGTGTTCGACGCCACCGGCATCACCACACCGGCCAAGCTGACGGCTTTGCACGAGTTCTTCACCCCGCTGCTGCGCAACATCGGCCACTCGGGTCGCGTCGTCGTCGTCGGCACCACTCCCGAGGAAGCCGCGAGCAGCGATGAGCGGATCGCGCAGCGCGCGTTGGAGGGCTTCACCCGCTCGCTGGGCAAGGAGCTGCAGCGCGGTGCCACCGTGGCGCTGGTTTACCTGTCCGCGGACGCCAAACCCGCCGCCACCGGCCTCGAGTCGACTCTGCGCTTCCTGTTGTCGGCCAAGTCGGCCTATGTGGACGGCCAGGTGTTCTACGTCGGCGCCGCCGACTCAACACCGCTCGCCGACTGGGACAAGCCGCTGAACGGCAAGGTGGGCATCGTCACCGGCGCCGCGCGCGGCATCGGCGCGACGATCGCCGAGGTGTTCGCCCGCGACGGGGCGCGTGTCGTGGCGATCGACGTGGAGTCCGCCGCGGAGGCGCTGGCCGAGACGGCCACCCGCATCGGCGGCACGGCGCTGACGCTCGACGTCACCGCTGAGGACGCCGTCGATCGCATCACCGAGCACCTGCGCGAGCACTACAACGGCCACGCTGACATTCTGGTCAACAACGCCGGGATCACCCGCGACAAGCTGCTGGCAAACATGGACGACGCGCGGTGGAACTCGGTTTTGGCCGTCAACTTGCTTGCGCCGCAACGTCTTACCGAGGGCTTGGTGTCCAACGGCAGCATCGGCGAGGGTGGCCGGATCATCGGCCTGTCGTCGATGGCCGGCATCGCCGGCAACCGCGGGCAGACCAACTACGCCGCCACCAAGGCCGGCATGATCGGGCTCACCCAGGCCCTGGCGCCGTCGCTCGGCGAGAAGGGCGTCACGATCAACGCTGTCGCGCCCGGGTTCATCGAGACCCAGATGACGGCGGCGATCCCACTGGCCACCCGCGAGGTGGGCCGTCGACTCAACTCCCTGTACCAGGGCGGACAACCGGTCGACGTGGCCGAGACAATCGCCTACTTCGCCAGTCCGGCGTCAAACGCGGTGACGGGCAACGTTATCCGCGTCTGCGGCCAGGCCATGCTCGGCGCCTAGTCCGGCGACGATGCGGATCGGAACGATCCGAGGAGGAGCCGGCCCATCGACTTAGGAGAAGAACCAGTGACGCAACCAAGCGGACTGAAGAACATGCTGCGCGCGGCGGCGGGGGCGTTGCCGTTCGTGCCACGCGGCAGCCAATTGCCCTCCCGCGCAGTGACGGTCGACGAATTGCCCATCGATCGCGCCAATGTGGCCGAATATGCAGAGGTCACCGGTCTGCGTTACGCCGATACCGTGCCACTGACCTATCCGTTCGCGTTGACGTTCCCGACGATGATGTCACTGGTGACTGGGTTCGACTTCCCGTTCGCTGCAATGGGTTCCGTCCATATCGAAAATGAGATCAGCCAGTACCGCCCGATCAAGGTGACCGACACGGTCAACATCGCGGTACACGCAGAGAACCTGCGCGAACACCGCAAGGGCCTGCTGGTCGACCTGGTGACCGATGTCAACGTCGGCAACGAGGTGGCGTGGCACCAGGTCACGACGTTCCTGCATCAGCAGCGCACCAGCTTGTCCGACGAGCCCAAGCCGCCGCCGCAGAAGCAGCCCAAACTGCCTGCACCCAAGTCGATCCTGCGGGTCACCCCGGGCCAGATTCGCCGCTACGCCAATGTCGGCGGTGACCACAATCCGATCCACACCAACTCGGTCGGGGCCAAGCTGTTCGGATTCCCCACCGTCATTGCGCACGGAATGTTCAGCGCGGCAGCCGTATTGACCAACCTGGAGGCCAGCCTCCCCGATGCGGTGACGTATTCGGTACGGTTCGGAAAGCCGCTGCTGCTGCCGTCCAGCGCCGGGCTGTACGTCGATCAGGTGCAAGACGGCTGGGACCTAAGCCTGCGCAACATCGCCAAGGGGTATCCGTATCTCACCGGGACGCTACGGGCGCACTAACCCGCGGCCGCGCTCGACGAGACGCAGCAAGCCGTAGGCGCCCAAGGCTGCCGCGAGGAATACCAGTAGCAGCCATAGCGGCGGTCTGGCGAGTTCCCACACGAAGATCGCGGCCCAAAACGGCGTGCGTTGCGTGACCGCGAGCACTCCGGCAGCACCCGCCATTGAGATGGCCGGCACATGGAAGTGGGTTCCGGCCGCGGCGTTGATGATCAGCACGAACAGCGTTCCGGCCGCGGCACCGGTGGCCAGCGCCGGGGTGAGCATGCCGCCGACCGCGCCGGTCCGCAGAAAGACCGCCGTTACAAGGGGTTTCAACGCCAGGACAGCAACCGCCGTGCCCAGGGTCATTCCGCCGGCCAGTGTCGCAGTCAAGATCGACTTGCCGTTGCCGGGCAGTTCGGGCCACCAGTGCGAGCAGACACCAACCAGCAGCCCGGCTCCGGCGATCGCAGGGATCAGCAGCCACGATCGCTTCAAAGCGCGCTGTTGTGCCGCCTCCATCAGGCGGTTGAAGCCCAGGCCCAACACCAAGGTCAACGGAGCCAACGCCAACGCGTAGGCGATCAACCGATACGACATGTGCGCGTTGGGCCAGATCAGGTTCGGCTGATTGTGCGTCACGAACGAGGCGACGGCGACGGCAAGACTCGAGGTGATCAATGCCGCACCCACCGCTCGGGGATGCCAGCTTTTCAACATGATTCGCAGCGAGAACAGCGCACCGCCCAGCGGCACGGCGTACACCGCACCCAGTCCGGCGCCCGCCGCGCAGCCCAGCAGGATCTCGCGATCCTGTGGCGACAGTCGCTTCAGCCATCCCGTTCCGAAATCCCCGAGCGCTGCGGCGAGTTGGCGCGGAGCACCTTCCCGTCCTAACGAGGCACCGGAGCCGACCACCAGAACCTGTAATGCCGCGTCGAACCCGAAGGGCAGCAGGCGAATACGTTCGCGGTCCGCGATCGCTGTGGACAGTTGCGGAACATCGGCCCTGGCCCGTAGCAACCACCAGCCGAGTCCGGCGAGACCACCGCCGACCATCGGTCCCACGGCGCGGCGGGCCAGACTGCTTGCGGTCACGCCCTGCAGCAAGGATCCGAATGCGTAGTGATAGGTGAGGTGTTCGACGGAGCGCAACAACAGCGTGGTCAGCAACCCGGCAACTCCGGCACCCAGGCCGACGATCACCACCGCGCAGACGAAGTCGATATTGCGGCGTCGCATCAAGCCGGCCCTGACTAACCGGATTCGGTGGCGGGTTCGGCCGCTTCTTTGTCGCTTGGTTTGCCCTTGAGTCCGCGCCAGAATAGGTTGATCATCACGTCGGCCGCCCCGTCGAGGTCGGTGTCGCCGGTACTGAGCCGGGTCGCGATCGCCTCACCGGCGCCGACCAGTGCGGCGGCGATCATCTCGAAGTCCGTGTCGGGTTCAGGATTCCGGGTGCCCGCCTGCAGCACTCGGACCACCAGGGCGATGATTCGCTCACGTCCTTCACGCACGGTATGGGCAAACGCCTGCGAGTTGGTAGCCTGGGCATACATCACGATCCAGGACGCACGGTTGGCGTCGATGTAACGCATGAACGCGACAATTGTGTTGTGCAGCAGGTCTCTCGGACTCTGATCGAGATTGATCTCCTCGCGCACACCGTCGATGAACCGCGCCAGCTCGCGATCCAGGCATGCGCCGAACAGCTCCTCCTTGGAGCCGTAATACAGGTAGAGCATCGGCTTTGAGATCTCGGCCTTGGCAGCGATCGCGTCCATCGACGTGTCGTGATAGCCGTTGATGGAGAACATCTCGACCGCGGCATCCAGCATCTGCTGCTCTCGCACAGCACGAGGTAACCGCTTGGTACCACCTGCCATGCCGTCCCCTATCTAGCCGACATCAGCGCGCCTGTCGGCGAGACTGCGTCAGTTCAGAGTAAGCAATGCACGGTCGCGCCGCCGGATTACGGTCCGCAATCCGGCTTGGGGCCTTTGAACTTCGCGATCCGCCGGACCGAGTCGTCGACGTCGGACATCTTCAATTCCTTGGCGTCCAACGCCTTCTGTAGCCGGTCGAGAACCGCGGGCACCTCGTCGGTGGTGATCCACAGCGCAACGTCGGTGCCGGCCTTCAGGGTTAGCAGCACCGCCTCGGGCACCGTGTAGTGGTCTTTGATCGCCGCCATGCTGGACAGGTCGTCGCTGAATATCGCGCCGTCGAAGGCCGGGCCGTTGTAACCGACGCCGGTGCGCAACATCTGCACGGCGGCCCGGCTGACGCTGGCCGGTTCGTTGCCGGTGAGGTCGGGCACCTGCAGGTGCCCGACCATCGCGCCCTGCGGGGCGACGGCGTTCAACAGGGCGCGGTAAGGCACTAAGTCGTTGTTCTGCAACTGCTGCAGCGGCGGCGTGACGATGACCGACCCGGTGTGCGAGTCACCGGATCCGTGTCCGTGACCCGGGAAATGCTTGAGCACCGGCAGCAGCCCGGCATCGCGCAGACCCCGGGCGTAGGCACCGGCGTACTCGACGACTTTTTGCGGATCCGGACTGAATGACCGGTCGCCGATCACCGTGTCTTCGGGGGCGTCGGTGACATCGACGTCGGGCGCGAAGTCGACGGTGATGCCGAGGCCACGGATCCGGTGGCCGCGGTCCAGGGCCATGCCGTAGACCTCGTCGGGAGTATGTGTCTGCGCCAGCACCCGCGCCGACGGCGCGGGACCGATCAGCTTGGACAGCCTCGCCACCCGGCCGCCCTCCTCGTCGACGCTGACCGCCACCGGCAGCGCAGTGCTGGCTGACAGGTCCTTGACTAGGTTGGGTCCCAGCATCTTCAGGTCGGTCCAGCTGCCGATGAAGATGCCGCCAACGTGGTAGGTCGTCACCACAGCCTTGGCGTCGTCGCCGTCGCGAACGCCCACCATCAACAGTTGCGCCAGCTTCTCGCGGGCAGGCAGGGCCGCCGGGTCTCCACACGCCGGTTTGGCCGGCGGAATCGGCTTCGCCGAAGACGAGCTGGCCGGTGCGGTCGCGGGCTTATGCGCGGCGTGGCCACACCCCGCGATCAGCGCCGTGGCGGCGGCAAACACGGCCAGTACACGCGGGAATCCCATCAGGCCATGCTGTCATGAGGTGGGGCGCCCGCGGCTAGGAGGCCACGACCTCGTCTTCTGCTAGGTTGGGCAGCTATGAATCGCTTTGTTGCACCCGCCGCCGCCAGCGTTGTGGTCGGCCTATTGCTGGGTGCAGCCGCGATCTTCGGTATCACGCTGATGGTGCAGCAGGACACCAAACCGCCGCTCCCCGGGGGCGACCCGCAGTCGTCGGTGCTCAACCGGGTCGAGTACGGCAACCGCAGCTAGCGCCCGGCGACGATGCGGGCCGGGCAACGGCCCGGTGAGGAGCCGGGCAATCAGACACGGACAATGCGGGCCGAACCCGGGTCCGTCGAGGTCATGCCGCTGTCCCGACGCTGGTTGTGGTTGGTCGCAGCGGTCGCGCTGGCGCTGAGCTTCGGCTCGTCTCCCGGCCAGATCTCCCCCGACACGAAGCTCGACCTGACGGCCAACCCGCTGCGCTTCCTGGCCCGGGCGACCAATCTGTGGAACAGCGAGTTGCCGTTCGGGCAGGCGCAGAATCAGGCCTACGGCTACCTCTTCCCGCACGGCACGTTCTTCTTGGCCGGTCACCTGCTCGGGCTGCCGGGCTGGATCACCCAGCGGCTGTGGTGGGCGCTGCTGTTGACCGTCGGCTTTTGGGGACTGCTACGCGTCGCCGAGGCGCTGGGCATCGGCAGCCCGACGTCGCGGGCTGTCGCCGCTACGGCGTTCGCGCTGTCACCACGGGTCCTGACCACATTGGGGTCGATTTCGTCGGAGACCCTGCCGATCATGCTGGCGCCGTGGGTGATACTGCCCACGATTCTGGCGCTGCGCGACAATGACCTCAGTGGACCCTCGGTGCGTCGGCTGGCCGGTCAGGCCGGGGTGGCGGCGGCGCTGATGGGAGCGGTCAATGCGATCGCCACACTGGCCGGGTGTCTGCCCGCGGCGATCTGGTGGGCCTGCCATCGGCCTAACCGGCGGTGGTGGCGCTACACCGCGTGGTGGCTGCTGGCCCTGACGCTGGCGATGATGTGGTGGCTGGTGGCACTGATCCTGATGGCCCGGATCAGTCCCCCCTTCCTGGACTTCATCGAATCCTCGGGCGTGACGACGCAATGGTCGTCGTTGGTCGAAGTGCTGCGCGGCACCGACAGCTGGACGCCATTCGTTGCGCCCAACGCCACCGCGGGTGCGCCGCTGGTGACCGGGTCGGTCGCGATCCTGGCCACTTGCCTGGTCGCGGCGGGCGGGCTGGCCGGGCTGGCAATGGGAGGCATGCCGGCGCGCGGGCGACTGGTGACGATGCTGATCATCGGCGTGGTGTTGCTGGGCATCGGATACAGCGGTGGGCTGGGTTCACCGCTGGCGCAGCAGGTGCAGGCGTTCCTGGACGCCGGCGGTGCACCGCTGCGCAACGTGCACAAGCTGGAGTCGCTGATCCGGATCCCTATCGTGTTGGGGCTGGCCCAGCTGCTCGGCCGGATCCCGTTACCGGGCAGCGTCCCGAAACAGTTGTGGCGCAGTGCATTTGCCCATCCCGAACGCGACCGGCGGGTCGCTGTCGGGATCGTGGTGCTCACCGCGCTGATCGCCGGGACATCGCTGGCCTGGACCGGACGCATCGCCCCACCCGGCACTTACACTGCGATTCCGCGTTATTGGCATGACACCGCCGAATGGTTGTCCGCACACAACACCGGCACTCCGACCCGCGGCCGTGTCCTGGTGGTCCCCGGCGCACCGTTCGCCACCCAACTGTGGGGCACCAGCCACGACGAACCGCTGCAGGTGCTCGGCGACAGTCCCTGGGGTGTACGCGACTCGATCCCGCTGACGCCGCCACAGACCATCCGCGCACTGGACTCGGTCCAACGGCTGTTCGCGGCCGGAATGCCCTCCGAAGGCCTGGCTGATACGCTTGCCCGACAAGGGATTTCGTATGTCGTGGTGCGCAACGACTTGGACCCGGATGCGTCGCGCTCGGCACGCCCGATCCTGGTGCACCGGGCCATCACCGGATCGCCGCGACTGCAGAAGGTCGCCCAGTTCGGTGCGCCGGCCGGCCCGGGCCCGGTGGCCGGATTCGTCACCGACAGCGGCCTGCGACCCCGGTACCCCGCTGTGGAGATCTACCGCGTCACCGCGACCGCGGCCGATCCCGCCGCCCCCTACCTGGCCGACGTCGACCAGATGCCCCGCATCGATGGCGGACCGGAGGCGTTGCTGCGACTCGACGAGCGTCGGCGGCTGTCCGGCCGGCCACCGCTGGGCCCCGCACTGCTGACCGCGGACGCCGTCGGGGCGAACCTGCCGGTACCGGTCGTCACCGTCACCGATACCCCGCTGGCCCGTGAGACGGACTACGGACGGGTCGACGATCATTCGTCGGCGATCCGTGCCGAGGACGATACCCGGCGCACCTTCAACCGGGTGCCCGACTATCCGACCCCCGGCGCCGCAACGGTTTACGGCTCCTGGACCGGCGGACGGCTGACCGCATCAAGTTCGTCGTCGGATTCGACAGTCCTGCCCGACGTCGCCACCGCCGCGTCGCCGGCGGCCGCGATCGACGCCGACTCGGCGACCGCCTGGGTGTCCAACAGTCTGCAGTCGGCCGTCGGTCAATGGCTTCAGATCGACTTCGACCATCCGGTGACCAACAGTGTCATCACCATCACGCCCAGCGCGACCACTGTCGGCGCGCAGGTCCGCCGCGTCGAGGTCGAAACCGTCACCGGTACAACGACGTTGAGGTTTGACGAGGCCGGAAAGCCGATCAGCGGGGCGCTGCCGTACGGCGAGACCCCGTGGGTCCGCATCACCGCGATCGGCACCGACGACGGGTCACCCGGGGTGCAGTTCGCGATCACCGACCTGTCGATCACCCAGTACGACGCCCACGGATTCGCACATCCGATCAATGTTCGGCATACCGCCCTCGTTCCCCCGGCACCACCGAATGCCGCTGTGGCGCAATGGGATCTAGGGTCCGATCCGCTGGGCAGGCCGGGCTGCGCGAAGGGCCTGACGAACGTGCAGTGCGCGTCCTCGATGGCGCTGGCAGCGGAATCGCCGGCGACCTTCAGCCGCACGCTGAGCGTGCCGCAGCCGATGTCGGTGGTGCCGACGGTCTGGGTCCGTGCGCGGTCGGGGCCCAAGCTGGCCGACCTGGTGGCCGAGCCGGACACCACCCTGGCC
>NZ_JBAPMI010000003.1:0-7130 GCF_049278535.1 Mycobacterium sp.
TCTGCTGAGAAGCCTGCTCTTGGCTCTCGTAGTTGTTGGCGTCGCGGATCAACCCGTCGCGCACACCGTGCAGCATGTTCACGATGTTGCGGAACGCGGTGTTCATCTGGCCCATGGTGTCGTAGGACGTCATCTGCGCCGTCCCGCTCCAGCCGGCCCCGGCAATGTTTGTCGAGGACGCCCACATCTTGCGGGCCTCGTCCTCCACGGTCTGGGCGTGCACGTCGAAACGGCCCGCCATCGCCCGCATCTCGTGCGGGTCAGTCATAAAACGCGTAGGCATATCTCTCTCCTTATCTCGATGTCATGTTCAGGGTTAATGCGTGGTGCAGCAAAGGCATCCCCCACTTCTCATCCGCCGGCCGGCGTGCGAGTCTCGACTTTCACCGACTGCGTCTTGGCGGCCTGCGTGGCCATCCCGCGCCCGTTGAGCGAACCCATGAGCGCTTGGGTGAATGGACTGTTGGGCGTTCCCGCGGTCACCATCGGCGCGGCGACGCTGTTGGCCGGCAGTATCGGCGCCGCGCGGACCATCTCTGGAGCCGCTTGCGCCCAACTGTTCGGAATCGACAGCCCACCCAGCCGGCCTGCCGATGCCAGCTGAGCGGTGATCGCCGAGCCGAAGCCCCGCATCTGGCCGGATATCCCACCGAGCAAAGCTTTCATCTTGGTGTCGAGGATCGAGGTGACGTCGGCCAGCATCGCCTGTTGGCCCGCCTGCATCGCCTGGCTGGCAGCCATCGAGTTGCCCAGGCTCATCAGCATCTTGGCGGGCATACTGGCCAACATCACCGCGTAATAGGTCATCTGGATGGGCACGATCGAACCCGTGGCCGTTCCGGCGGCTGTCGGGGTTATTGCCGCGGTCGCACCCGCACCCGTGGCGGCGGCGGTATGGGCACCCGTACTCGCGCCGGTGAGGTTGCTCATGGTGCTCGTGAATGCGGACGACAGGTTTGTCGTGCCAGCGGTGGAGTTAAACCCCAGCAGCGCCTGCAAGGTGGTGGTCAAATTGTTCACCAGGCTGGTGATGGAGTTTTCGATGGTCTGAGCCGCGGCGGCCACATCGGCGGACACCCCACCATCGCTGGTCGAGGGCGCGGGGGTCTGCTCAGGCAACACGACGGCCTGCTGGGAGGTCGTCGCGTAGGTGTCCATCGTCAGGCCGTCCTGGAACCACATCTCCATGTAGTGGATTTCGGTGGCCGCGATCGCCGGCGAGTTCTGGCCGAGGAAGTTGGTGGCGACCAGCACCGCCAACAGTGCCCGGTTGGCGGCGATCACCGCGGGCGGAACCGTCGACGCGAATGCACTTTCGTATGCAAAGGCGGCAAACCGAGCCTGAGCTGAGGTCTGGGCGGCCTGACCCGCAGTGGTTGCCAGCCAAGCGACGTACGGCGCGGTGGCCGACGCCATCCGCACTGAGGTCGGACCCAACCACGTGGCTTGGATCAGTTGCCCGAGCACCGTTTGATATGACGTGGCGGTGGCCTCCAAATCAGCGGCCAACTCGTCCCAAGCCGACGCTGCCGCCATCAGCGGCCCCGACCCCGCGCCGCTGTACATCAAGCCGGAGTTGACCTCCGGCGGGAACATCATGAAGCTCATCGACCCAGGCCCCCCTTAGCCGCCTGCTGCTGCTGCTGCTGCATTCGCCGCCTCGGTCAGCGCGTACGCACCCGCCCCGGAACGCAACGCGGCAACCAGTTGCTCGTGCACTTGTGCCGCCTGAGCGGCAATCTGCTGATATGACGCGCCGTGCTGACCAAACTGCGCCGCGGTCATCGCCGAAACGATATCCGACGCAGCGGGTGCCAGGCCGGTTGTCGGTGTTGCCGCCGCGGCGTTTCGCGCCGCCATCGCATCACCGATACCAGCCAGATTGCCCGCAGCCCCGGATAAGTCCTCCGGTTGTGCAGTTACGAACGACACCGACCCTCCTCCAGACAGGCGTCAGACCTCTGGCCGGCTCCGCGGTTAGTTAATGCAATTAACTAACCGCAAAGAGCGCATATTTGAAGTCTGACAGTTGCGCAAGCTTAAATCACGGATGCGCATCCTGTGCTGAGAAAAAGCAAAGAGGCATTCAGGTGGAGACAATTTTTTTGGCCGCGGATACAGGAAGATCCCAGGGAGGCAGAGTGGCCGCGTAAACCTCCGACAGTCGACGGAGCTATTCGACACGAGTCAGTAGCTTTGATGGCGCGAACCCGTGCGTACGGGCCGGCGGGCCGAGTGCTGGACCCGTCACGGCGACCGGGGCAAAGCCCGCCCATCTCCGCGAGCCCCCTTCGGATCGCTCGAACCGCCGGTAAATGCTTTGCTGACTTGATAATTGGCCTGCGAGATCGGCGGCCCCCGCGTGCGCCCGGCCGGGCGTACACCGACCCGGCGCGGCTGTACCGTCGACCGGCGCCGGTGTTCCGCGGCGCGTGCCAAATCGACGCTACCGCCGTCTCAGAATGACCCCGGCAGGCCACCGATTCTTCACCGCCAGGAAAGGTCGCCAAGGGGCCGATCGACAATTGTCCGGTCGTTGTTGGCGGCAAACTTATCGCGCCGTAGTAAGGAGCTGCCGCACATCATGATCGGAATCTCCAAAGCGTCACAAAGCTGAGAAAATGCTTAAAAACTTCGCCTCCGTAAAACACCTCAAGGGTGCCGCCGAGCGTCGCTCAGCTGGCGGACCGCGACCGGTGGGTGCTATGCAGCGTCGGTGAGCGAACTGCTGTTCTCCTACGGGACGCTGCGCCTGCCCAACGTCCAACTTGCCACATTCGGCCGGCAATTGGACGGCTACGTCGACGCAGTCATCGGCTATGAGCTGGACTACGTCACGATCGCTGACCCGCAGGTCATCGCCACCAGCGGCAGCGACCGGCATCCGATCCTGCGACCCGCGTATCGGCCGGACGCCCACGTCGACGGGACCGTCTTCGTGGTCAGTGCTGCTGAGCTGGTCGCAGCCGATGAGTATGAGGTCGACGACTACCGGCGCATTTCTGTGCCGTTGCGCTCGGGCCCGCAGGCATGGGTCTACGTATTCGCCGGTTAGCGTTCACCGGCTATCGCCCGGGCGGAAGGTAGGAAAGAAGCATGGTCGAAGCACCGCCACCGGCGCCCGACGAGGCCCCGGCAACGGGCATCAGCCGCCGCAGGCTTCTCACCACGGGCGCGGCGACCACGCTCGTCGGCGCGGGCCTCGGTGCCGGCGGCGTCGTTCTGCTCGGGTCGCCTGGTCACGGACCAAGCCTGTGGACCCAGCCGAGCCAGCGTGGGGCGCAACCGGTGGGCGGCCTGCATCTGCAGTTCGGCACGGATGCCGCCACCGAAGTCGTCGTCTCGTGGCACACCACCGATCCGGTGCACAGCCCCCGCGTGATGTTGGGGACCCCGACCTCCGGGTTCGGCCGCAGCGCGCCGGCCGAGACTCGCACCTATCGTGATGCGAAGTCGAACACCGAGGTCCGCGTCCACCATGCGCGGCTCGACAACCTGACCCCTGACACCGACTACGTCTACGCCGCGGTTCACGACGGCACCAATCCGGAATTGGGGACCGTCCGAACTGCCCCGTCAGGGCGAAGCCCATTGCGCTTCACCAGCTTCGGCGATCAGGCCACCCCGACCTTGGGCCGCTTGAACAAGAAGAGCTACCGCAGCGACAACCTGGGGTCTCCGGCGGCCGGCGACATCACCACCGCGATCGAACGCATCGGCCCGCTGTTCAACTTGGTCAACGGAGACCTGTGCTATGCCAACATGGCCAACGACCGTATCCGCACCTGGTCCGACTGGTTCGACAACAACACCCGGTCGGCGCGCTACCGGCCCTGGATGCCGGCGGCGGGCAACCACGAGAACGAACTGGGCAATGGCCCAATCGGTTACGCCGCGTATCAGGCCTACTTCACAGTCCCCGACTCAGGATCGGACAGCGAACTCCGCGGACTGTGGTACTCGTTCACCGCGGGTTCGGTACGCGTCATCAGCCTCAACAACGACGACGTCTGCTTTCAGGACGGCGGCAACTCCTACGTGCACGGCTATTCCGCTGGCGCGCAAAAGCGTTGGCTTGAAGGCGAACTCGAGAACGCGCGAGCCGACAAGCGGATCGACTGGGTGATCGTGTGCATGCACCAGACCGCCATTTCCACGGCCGATCACACCAACGGCGCCGACCTGGGTATCCGTCAGGAATGGCTGCCACTGTTCGACCGCTACCAGGTCGACCTGGTGGTCTGCGGCCACGAGCATCACTATGAGCGTTCGCATCCGGTGCGCGGTGCGCAGGACACCGAGACCCGGACACCGATCCCGGTCGAGGACCGCGGCGAGGTGATCGACACGACCAAAGGAACCGTGCACGTCGTCATCGGCGGTGGCGGCACCTCGTCGCCGTCGAACGCCATGTTCTTCCCGCAGCCAAGGTGTCGTGTGGTGAGCGGTGTGGGCGCCTTCGACGGGGCGATCGGCCGCAGGGCGCCAATCTACGTCGTGGAGGACGCGCCCTGGTCGGCCTTCAGGGACAGCCAAAACCCTTATGGATTTGTGGCTTTCGATGTCGACCCCGGTCCCCCGGGCGGCAACACGTCGATCAAAGCCACGCATTACGCGGTCAACGGCCCCTACGGCGCGATCGACGTGGTCGAGCAGTTCACGCTGACTCGGCCGCGCGGCGGCTGAACTTTTCCTACGCTTGGGCGATGACCGCTACCGATCTCCCGCTGGCCGGCAAGGTCGCCTATGTAACGGGCGCCGCCCGCGGCCAGGGTCGCTCGCACTGCATCAGATTGGCCAGAGCCGGCGCCGACGTCGTCGCGATCGATGCCTGCGCGCCGGTGAGCGCGCACAACGGCTATCCCCCGGCACAGCCGGAAGACCTCGCCGAAACGGTTAGCCTGGTCGAGGGCGAGGGACGCAAGATTCTCGCCTCGGAGGTCGACGTCCGGGACGCGGCGGGCCAGCAGCGCGTCGTCGGCGACGCCATCGAGCAGTTCGGCCGCCTCGACATCGTGGTTGCGAACGCCGGCGTGCTGAACTGGGGCCGACTGTGGGAGATCTCGGCCGAACAGTGGCAGGACACCCTCGACATCAACCTGACCGGGCTGTGGAACACGATCAAAGCAGTGGTGCCGCCGATGATCGCGGCCGGCAACGGCGGATCGATCGTCGCCATCAGTTCCGCGGCGGGAATCAAGGCAGTTCCCGGCTGCGGTCACTACTGCGCCAGCAAGTTCGGCGTGGTCGGGCTGACCAACTCCCTTGCCGTCGAGCTCGGCGAATTTGGCATCCGGGTCAACTCAGTGCACCCGTACGGTACCGACACGCCGATGGGCAACGACGTCTCGATGTACCAGGTCTTCGCCGACCACCCGAACTACATTCACAGCTTCTCGCCCGGCGCGCTTCCGACAGAATCGCTTGCCGCCCCGGACCTGATCTCCGACATCGTGGTGTGGCTGGCCAGCGACGCCTCGTCACTCGTCACCGCGGCTCAAATCCCAGCCGACAAAGGATATTTGAAGATCTGACCACAGTCTTCCGAGGGGCGGCTCGGCAAGCCGAGCCTGCTGGTAATGTCATTACCGGATTTGGAAATGGAACTCTCGGAAGGCGTCATATGACGGAATCGGTGGCAGAGTTCGCCGAGCGGGCCCGTGCATGGCTGCCCGACAACATGCCCCGCATCGCCGACCCGGGCAATCCGCCCTACGCCGACCGCGGCGAGGCGGACTCCTGGCGGCACGTCCGCCGGTTACAGCGACGCCTCTTCGACGGCGGCTTCGCCGGAATCTGCTTCCCCACCGAATACGGCGGACTCGGTCTGGACATCGCGTATCAGAAGGCGTTCGACGATGAGAGCGCCAGCTACGAGATGCCGCTGATCCTGAACACCCCGACGTTCACCATCTGCTGCCCGACAATCCTCGATACCGGTAACGAAGAGCAGAAGCGGCAACATATTTCGGCGGCTCTGCGCGGCGATGAGGTGCTCGTTCAGTTGCTGTCGGAGCCCAGCGGCGGCTCGGACCTGGCCGGCGTCATCACCCGCGCCGAACGGTGCGGCGACAAGTGGATCATCAACGGCGCAAAGACATGGAGCACCGGTGCCTTCGCCGCCGACTACGGGCTGCTGCTGGCCAGAACCAACTGGGAGGTACCTAAGCACGAGGGCCTGACGATGTTCCTGGTGCGCCTGGACAGCCCGGGCATCACGTTACGCAGGATCACACAGGTCAATGGGTCGACCGAGTTCTGCGAGGAGTTCTTCGACGACCTCGAGCTCACCGACGATGCGGTCGTCGGCGAGGTCGATAAGGGCTGGGAGGTGGCCTCGCGTCAGCTTTATCACGAGCGACGGGCCGTCGGCGGCGGCTCGGAATTCGCCAGCGGCAGCGGCGCTGAGAACAACCAGGAGCAGGCGCCCGACTATCACGCGATGATCCGCGCAGCCGGGCTGACCGACAACGAGCGTGCGCGCGAGTTGGCCGGTCGTGCGCTGACGCATCGCGCGGTGTGGCAGCAACTGATCGACCACGTGTATCAGGGCGTGCTGGACGGATCACTTCCCCCGACAGGCGGTTCGCTGATCCGGTTGTTCCAGGCCGAAGAAGTGGCACTCGAAGTCGATACCGCATTAGCCGTCACGGGCAGCGCCGGCGTTGTGCACGGGCCCGCCGAATTGATGTTCGTCGGCGAGCGCTATCTGTCCCGGCAGACCGCTGCGCTCGGCGGCGGCACAACGGAGATGGCGCGCAACGTGATTGGCGAGCGGATATTGGGCTTCCCACGCGAATTCGCCGCCGATCGAGGTGTGCCGTTCAATCAGGTCAAGCACGGCCGCACCTGACGGCAAGAGCGATGTTGTCGCTCAGAGGCGGGCGCAAAGCCACATCCTTCTCCGCTGTGACTCCAGGTACCGAAGTGGACTACGGGTTCAAGAGTGAAAGCACTTCGCCGACAACGGAATCGGTCGCAACGTCGACCTGCTCGCCCGTCGACAGGTCCTTCACCCCTATCGTTCCCGCATCGATGTCGCGGTCGCCGGCCACCAGCGCCACGCGGGCGCCGGACCGGTCGGCCGCGCGCAGTGCCGCCTTGAGGCCGCGGTCGCCGTAGGCCAGGTC
>NZ_JBAPMI010000004.1:0-25124 GCF_049278535.1 Mycobacterium sp.
TGAAGTTCTACTCGTCGGTGCGTCTGGATGTGCGACGGATCGAGACGCTGAAGGACGGCACCGATGCGGTCGGTAACCGCACCCGGGTCAAGGTCGTCAAGAACAAGGTGTCGCCGCCGTTCAAGCAGGCCGAGTTCGTCATCCTCTACGGCCGGGGCATCAGCCGCGAAGGCTCGCTGATCGATATGGGTGTGGACCAGGGCTTCGTCCGTAAGTCCGGGTCGTGGTTCACCTACGAAGGCGAACAGCTGGGGCAGGGCAAGGAGAACGCCCGCAACTTCCTGATGGAGAACGTCGACGTGGCCAACGAGATCGAGAAGAAGATCAAGGAAAAGCTCGGTATCGGCGCGGTAGTTACGGATGACTTGGCCGATGACAGCGTCTTGCCCGCCCCCGTCGATTTCTGAGCCATCTCGCGAAGAGCAGGCGCGGGCGCTGTGCCTGCGCCTGCTCACCGCCAGGGCGCGCACCCGCGCCGAGTTGGCCGGGCAACTGACCAAGCGCGGATATCCCGATGAGGTCAGCGTGCGCGTGCTGAACCGGTTGGCCGACGTCGGGTTGATCGACGATGCCGACTTCGCCGAACAATGGGTGCATTCGCGGCTGGCGAACGCGGGAAAAGGCAAGCGCGCGTTGGCTGCTGAGCTGCACACCAAGGGTGTAGACAAAGACGTGATCACCTCGGTCCTGGGCGGTATCAACCCCGCGGCTGAACGCGGCCGCGCCGAAGAACTGGTTCGCAAGAAGCTTCGGCGCGAAAACCTCAGCGACCAAGCCGCCGATGCCCGGGTGACCCGCCGACTGGTGGGGATGCTCGCGCGCCGTGGCTTCAGCCAGGGCCTGGCCTTCGACGTGGTCAGTGTCGAGCTGGCCGGCGAGAGGGAGCGTCGGCGCGTCTAGGTCGGCCGAACGCCGCACCGTTACCCCGCCGTACCATGGCTCCGTGACTTCGACGGTGACAACGGACGCGGCGCCCGCAACGGCGCCGTCGTTGTCGCACCGAACCTACGAGGTCCGCACGTACGGATGTCAGATGAACGTGCACGACTCGGAGCGATTGGCGGGTCTGCTCGAAGCGGCGGGCTACCGGCGGGTGCTCGACGGCGACGACGCCGACGTGGTGGTCTTCAACACCTGCGCGGTCCGGGAGAACGCAGACAACAAGCTGTACGGCAACATCAGCCACCTGGCGCCGCGTAAGCGGAGCAACCCCGACATGCAGATCGCGGTGGGCGGTTGCCTGGCCCAGAAAGACAAAGACGACGTGCTGCGCAAGGCGCCGTGGGTCGACGTCGTCTTCGGCACCCACAACATCGGATCGCTGCCCGCGCTGCTCGAGCGGGCCAGGCACAACAGGGTCGCTCAGGTAGAAATCGCCGAGGCATTGCAGGAGTTTCCGTCCGCTTTGCCTGCTGCCCGCGAATCTGCCTACGCCGCTTGGGTTTCCATTTCAGTGGGATGCAACAACAGCTGTACGTTTTGCATCGTGCCGTCGTTGCGGGGCAAGGAAGTCGATCGCGCCCCGAACGACATCCTCGCCGAGGTGCGCTCGCTGGTGGATGACGGCGTACTCGAAGTCACGCTGCTGGGCCAGAACGTCAACGCATACGGGGTGTCGTTCGCCGACCCGCAGATACCGCGCAACCGCGGCGCCTTCGCCGAGTTACTGACCGAATGCGGACGCATCGACGGCCTTGAGCGGGTGCGCTTCACCTCACCGCATCCGGCTGAGTTCACCGAGGATGTCATCGAAGCGATGGCACAGTCGCCGAACGTCTGCCCGGCGCTGCACATGCCGCTGCAATCCGGGTCCGACCGGATACTGCGTGCGATGCGGCGGTCCTACCGCGCCGAGCGTTACCTCGGCATCATCGACCGGGTACGCGCCGCAATGCCGCACGCGGCAATCACCACCGACCTGATTGTCGGGTTCCCGGGCGAGACGGAGGAAGATTTCGCCGCCACGCTGGATGTCGTTCGGCAGGCCCGGTTTGCCAGCGCGTTCACCTTCCAGTACTCCAAACGCCCGGGAACTCCTGCGGCCGAGCTGGCCGATCAGCTTCCGAAAGCTGTTGTGCAGGAACGCTATGACCGACTGATTGCGCTGCAGGACAAGATTGCACTGGAAGAAAACCGCAACCTGATCGGTCGCACGGTCGAGCTGCTGGTGGCCACCGGCGAAGGTCGCAAGGACAGCAGCACCGCGCGGATGAGCGGACGCGCACGAGATGGTCGCCTGGTGCATTTCGCACCCGGCGAACAACAGGTGCGCCCGGGCGACGTCATCACGACGACGATTACCGGAGCGGCGCCGCATCACCTGATCGCCGACGGCGATGTCATCACCCACCGCCGCACCCGCGCCGGCGACGCCGCCGGGCGGCGTCCAGCTGGCGTGGGGCTGGGCATGCCGGGGATCGGGCAGCCCGCCGCGGCGGCAGAGCCGCAAGGATGCACTCAATGAGCCAGAGCCAGCCGAATCGGGGCGAATTCGACGCCTTCCGGGACGACATCGAAGCGGCTGAGCGTCGCATCGCTCGCGAAATAGAGCCGGGCACAAGGGCTTTGGTGGTCGCCATTTTGGTGTTCGTGCTGATCGGGTCGTTTGTGCTGCCGCATACCGGCGACGTGCGCGGGTGGGATGTGCTGTTCTCGACGCGGGGCGCCGGTAAGGCGGCAATAGCGCTTCCGTCACGCGTGTTCGGTTGGCTGGCTTTGGTTTTCGGCGTCGGTTTCTCGATGCTGGCGCTGCTGACTCGCCGCTGGGCGCTGGCCTGGGTGGCGTTGGCCGGTTCGGCGGTGGCCAGCGCTGCCGGGCTGCTGGCGGTGTGGTCACGCCAGACGGTAGCCTCGGGACACCCCGGTCCCGGTATCGGGCTGATCATGGCCTGGATCGCCATCATCCTGTTGACGTTCCATTGGGCGCGGGTGGTGTGGTCGCGCACGATCGTGCAGCTGGCCGCGGAGGAGCAGCGGCGTCGAGCGGCCGCGCATCTCCAAGCCCGGACCCTGCTGGAAACCCTCGACGACCCCGACCGCGCTGAGCCACCCAAACCCAACGGGAAAGCGCAGGGTTCCGGCTAACGCTTGCGGGTCAGCGCGTCTGCCGCCGCGTCAGCCCATTGCCGCCATTGTTCGGCGCTGGCTTTTGCCTCGTCGGCTTCCTTGGTGCGTCCCGCCGCCTCGGCTTTCTGGGCCTGACGCTCGAACTGTTCGGCACGCTCCCGGAACTGTTCGGCACGCGCCTGAGCCTGTGGGTCGGGGCCGGAGGGCTCGGCAGCGTCGCGCACCTTCTTCTCGACAGCGCGTAGTCGACGCTCGAGGTCAGCCGACCGCTCCCGGGGAACCTTGCCGATCGCATCCCACTTGTCGCCGATCGTGCGCAAGGCGGCCCTGGCCGCTTCGTGATTACTGGTGTCGAGCTTTTCCGCCTCCAACAGCAGCGCCTCCTTCGCGGTGGCGTTCGCCACGAATTCGGCGTCCCGCTCGGCCGTCGCGGCGTTGCGGGCCTTGAAGAAGCTGTCCTGGGCGCCCTTGAACCGGTGCCATAGGGCGTCGTCGACATCGCGGGCCGCGCGCCCGGCGGCCTTCCAGTCGACGAGCAGCTTGCGGAATTCGGCGCTGGTCGCCCCCCAATCCGTGGAGTCGACGAGTTCTTCGGCTTTGATGCAGAGCTGCTCCTTGGCCTCGCGGGCGCCGGCGCGTTCGCGATCCAAATCCGCGAAATGCGATCCGCGCCGTCGATTGAACGTCTCGCGTGCCGCCGAATAGCGCTTCCAGAGCGCATCATCGGTTTTGCGGTCCAGGCCGTTGATCGTCTTCCACTCGTCGAGGATTGTGCGCAGCCGGTCGCCGGCGACTTTCCATTGCGTCGAGTTGTTGGCGATCTCCTCGGCTTCAGCGGCCAGGGCCTCTTTGCGTGCGGTTTGGGCCGCGCGATGCTCGTCACGACGAGTGCGGTCGGCCGCGGCAGTCGCCTCGGCATGCTCGGCGATGCCGGCGAGCCGGCGGGTCAGCGCGTCGACGTCACCGAGCACGTTTGCGCTCGGCAACGTCTCGGCCAGCCCTGCGGCGGTGGCTTTGATCTTGCGTGCATCGCCGGTACCTGCGGCCAGACGCTCCTCGAGCAGCGCGATCTCGGTGCTCAGGTCGTCGAATCGTCGACCGAAATGGACGAACGCGGCCTCGGTGTCGCCGGCCTGCCACGAGCCGATGACTCGCTCACCGGCCGCGCTGATCAGCCAGACGGTTCCGTCGTCGTCGACGCGGCCGAACCGGTGCGGATCACTGTGCGGCACCGAAGCGACGGGGTGGGGGTTGGGGCGTGGGGTCGGTCTGGGTCCGGGCCGCGGTCCAGGCCGCGGAGTGGGCCGGGGTTCGTTCTGTGGCTCGTCAGGCGTCATGATCTGCCGCTACCTACCCTTCGCGCGCTTGTTGGCCGCGCACCTGCCGCGCATTGCGGCGCCGTCGACACGAGGTACTCCGGTCAGTACCTCACCAGTATTGAAGCAGCTTTGCCGCCGACAGCGGCCCGAGTTGGCAGCCCGGGCCGTGGCGCTAGCTGGAATTACCGCTCGTTCGTGAAATAATTTTTGACCCGAAGCAGGTAGATCGCGGCGTCCCGACTTGGCGCAGTGGGGCGCTGCGGCCGGTCGCCAGTGGACCTAGGCTGGTTGGGAAACTGGTCATGAACGGGCGGTGGTACTGATGCCATCGCAATGATCGCCCTGGCCCGCGGCGAGGCCGCCACCGCGGCAGTAGGCGGTGGCCAGGACGTGATTGTGCGCGGCAAAGCGGTGTCGAACGGCTAGCTGTGACGCGCGACACCGGAGTTTCATAGCGCCCGTCAGTACGGTGGCGTGGAAGAGATCGTACGAGGAAGGGATAAGCGGTGCCGAAGTCAGAGCTCGCCGTGTTGCTGGCCCTGGCTGCTGCGCTGGCATCGGCGATCGGCAACGTGGCGCGGCAGCGGTCCGCACACGAGGTCACGGATCAGCCGGTCGGCCACCTCGCGCTGTTTTTCATGTTGTGGCGCAATCGCGACTGGAGGCTCGGGGCCGTGGCGGCGGTCGCCAACTACGGTTTGCAAGCCGCCGCGCTGAGCCTCGGATCGGTGATGCTGGTGACCGGCCTGCAGGTGACGGCACTGCTGTTTGCCTTACCGATTTACTCCCGCATGACCGGGGCTCGCGTCACCAAGTGGGACTGGAGTTGGGCCGCGATATTGGCCGCCGCGCTGGCCGTTGTTGTCACCGTCGGCAATCCGGAAGCCGGACATTCACGTGCGCCGCTGCAAACCTGGCTGGTGGTGGCCGCCATCGCAGGTCCGCTGATCGGCCTATGTCTGCTGGGTGCGCGACTATGGCCGCATGGGGCGATAGGAGCTGTGCTGCTCGCCGCGGTGTCCGGTGCGTCGTTGGCGTTGTTCGCTGTGCTGGTCAAGGGCGCTGTCGATGCGGCCAAAGGCGGCATCGTGGCGGTCTTGACCGCTCCCGAGCTGTATGCCTGCATCGCGGCTGCGGTCGCCGGGATGGTGTTCCAGCAGTCGGCGTATCGCGGTGGCCCACTGAACGCCTCGATGCCGACGATGACGGTGGCCAAGCCGACGATCGGCGCGCTGCTGGGTGTTTTCGTGCTAGGGGAGACGGTGCATCCCGGCGACGAAACAGTGTTCGTCCTCGTGGTGGCGGTCGCAGTGATGGTGGTTGCGACCGCGGCGCTCGCCCGCGGTGAGGCCGCCACCGTGGAGGCCCACACCGACGCGCTCGCTGTGCAGTCGACCAGTTAGTTTGATGGCGTGCTGAGCGCCATCGCGATCATCCCGTCGGCGCCGGTGCTGGTGCCCGAGCTGGCCGGAGTCGCGGCGGACGAGGTAGCCGAGCTGCGGGCGGCCATGGTCGCTGCCGTCGCAGCATTGCCGCCGCGCTGGGTCGCGGTCGGCGTCGGCGCCTCCGATGATGTGTTCGGCCCGGAGGCGGTCGGCACTTTCGCGGGTTTCGGCGTAGACGTGGCGGCGCGGCTCTCGCCGCAGACCGGCGACCACGACCGACCCGTCGAGATGCCGGTGTGTGCGCTGATCGCCGGCTGGATCCGGGCCCACGCCCGGCCGGACGCTGCGGCGCAGGTCCGCGTCTACGACCAAGGCCGAGACACCCAGACCGCAGTGAACGTTGGCAGGCGGCTGCGTGACGAGATCGACCAGTCGAGCGAACCGACCGGAGTGCTGATTGTCGCCGACGGCGCCAACACACTGACCCCGTCCGCCCCCGGCGGTCACCACCCCGACGACGTCGACCTCCAGCGCGCGTTGGATGACGCGCTGGCCTGTGGCGACGTGACCGCGCTGACCCGGCTGCCCGCGCAGGTCCGGGGGCGGGTGGCTTTCGGCGTGCTCGCGGGCCTGGCAGGGCCGGCACCCCGGTCGACCAAGGAGCTCTACCGCGCTGCGCCCTACGGCGTCGGATACTTCGCCGGCGTCTGGCAGCCGTGAAACCGCTGGCGATCGTCGGTCCGACCGGTACCGGCAAGTCGCAGCTGGCCCTGGAGGTGGCGGAGCGGCTCGGCGGAGAGGCCGGCGCCGAAATCGTCAACGCCGACGCGATGCAGTTCTACCGCGGTATGGACATCGGCACCGCGAAATTGCCTGTCGCCCAACGCCGCGGTGTCCCGCACCACCAGCTCGACGTCCTCGATGTCACCGAGACCGCGACCGTCGCGCGGTATCAGCAGGACGCCGCCGCCGACATCGAGGCGATTGCCGCCCGCGGCAAAGTTCCGGTGCTGGTGGGCGGCTCGATGCTCTACATCCAATCCCTCCTGGACGAATGGTCGTTCCCGGCAACCGATCCTGCGGTACGGGCGAAATGGGAAAAGCGGCTTGCCGAGGTCGGCGCCGACGGCCTACACGCCGAGCTGGCCGGTCGCGACCCGGCCGCCGCCGCGTCCATCCTGGCGACCGACGGGCGGCGCATCGTGCGCGCGCTGGAGGTGGTGGAACTCACCGGCCAGCCCTTCGCCGCGTCGGCGCCCGTCATCGCCGCACCTCGCTGGGACACGGTGATCATCGGATTAGATTGCGACACAGAGCTTCTCGACCGGCGACTAGCGAAGCGCACCGACTCGATGTTCACCGAAGGGCTGGTCGACGAGGTGCTTATGCTGCTGGGTTGCGGGTTGCGCGACGGCGTGACCGCCTCCCGGGCGCTGGGCTACTCGCAGGTACTCACCGACCTCGATGCGGGCGGTGACGGCAGTGCCGCCCGCGAGCCGACGTTCATCGGTACGCGTCGCTATGTGCGACGGCAGCGATCCTGGTTCCGCCGCGACCACCGGATCCACTGGTTGGATGCGACCGCTGCCGGTAACGCGGCCGCCGCGTTACGGGCGTGGCGGCACGTATCCTGAGCAGGTGATCCGCTTCGTCAAAGGCCATGGCACCCAGAACGACTTTGTCGTGCTGGGTGACCTGGATGCCGCGCTGACGCTGACACCGGTGGTGGTGTCCGCTTTGTGCGATCGACGCCGCGGCCTTGGCGCCGACGGCGTGCTGCGAGTCACCACGACGGGGGCGGCGCTGGCCGCAGGGGTGCTCGATCGGGTGCCCGACGGCGTGCGCGCCGAGGACTGGTACATGGACTACCGCAACGCCGACGGGTCGACCGCGCAGATGTGCGGCAACGGCGTGCGGGTGTTCGCGCATTACCTGCGGGCCAGCGGCCTGGAAACCCGGGACGAGTTCGTCGTCGGATCACTGGCGGGTCCGCGGCCAGTCGTCCTGCATCACGTCGACGCCACCAACGCCGACGTCAGCGTCGACATGGGTAAGGCCAACCTGCTGGGTCCGGGGGAGGCTGTCGTCGGCGGTCGTATATTCGGCGGCCTGGCGGTCGACGTCGGCAACCCTCACCTGGCCTGTGTCGATCCGGCGCTGACCGCTGAGGCGTTGGCGGTGTTGGACGTCGCAGCGCCGGTGAGCTTCGACCACACGCAGTTCCCGGACGGCGTCAACGTCGAAGTCCTCACCGCCCCGGCCGACGGCGCGGTGAGCATGCGGGTACACGAGCGGGGAGTGGGCGAAACCCGGTCCTGCGGAACGGGAACCGTCGCCGCGGCCGCCGCCGCGCTGTCGTATGCCGGCGCGAGCAGCGGCACGTTGACCGTGCGGGTGCCCGGCGGCGACGTCGTTGTCACCGTCACTGAAGCGACCAGTTATCTGCGCGGGCCATCGGTGTTGGTGGCCCACGGCGAACTCAGCGAGGAATGGTGGCAGGAGGAGTCACGTTAAATCAGATGCATGTCGCCGCTTCGGCGTGCACGATTTGTAATTACCTATGACACATCCCGACTTTCCCGATCAAGACATCCCCAGCACGGGCGACCTGGCCCTCGACGATCGCGCTGCGCTGCGCCGCGTCGCCGGGCTGTCCACCGAACTCACCGACGTCTCCGAGGTCGAGTACCGCCAGCTGCGCCTCGAGCGGGTGGTGCTGGTCGGCGTGTGGACCGACGGCAGCGCCGCCGATGCCGACGCCAGCCTCGCCGAATTGGCGGCGCTTGCCGAGACCGCGGGCTCGGAGGTGCTCGAGGGCATGGTCCAGAGACGCAGCAAGCCCGATCCGGCGACGTACATCGGCTCCGGCAAGGCAGCCGAACTGCGTGACGTCGTGACGGCCACCGGCGCCGACACCGTGATTTGCGACGGTGAGTTGTCGCCGGCGCAGCTGACCGCGCTGGAGAAGGCCGTCAAGGTCAAGGTCATCGACCGCACGGCGCTGATTTTGGACATCTTCGCCCAGCACGCCACCAGCCGGGAAGGCAAGGCGCAGGTGGCACTGGCGCAGATGGAGTACATGCTGCCGCGGCTGCGTGGCTGGGGTGAGTCGATGTCGCGGCAGGCCGGTGGCCGTGCCGGCGGCAGTGGCGGCGGGGTGGGTCTGCGTGGACCCGGTGAGACCAAGATTGAAACCGATCGGCGTCGGATCCGTGAGCGCATGTCCAAGCTGCGTCGCGACATCAAGGCGATGAAGCAGGTGCGCGACACCCAGCGAAGCCGACGGGTGCACAGTGACATGCCGTCGATCGCCATCGTCGGCTACACCAACGCGGGCAAGTCGAGCCTGCTTAATGCACTGACAGGCGCCGGCGTGCTGGTGCAGGACGCCTTATTCGCGACCCTGGAACCCACTACTCGCCGTGGACAATTCGACGACGGGCGAGCGTTCACGGTCTCGGACACCGTCGGGTTCGTGCGGCACCTGCCGACCCAGTTGGTCGAGGCGTTCCGCTCGACACTGGAAGAGGTCGTCGACGCCGACCTGCTCGTGCACGTTGTCGACGGATCCGATGTCAACCCGCTGGCCCAGATCAGCGCGGTGCGCCAGGTGATCTCCGAAGTCTTGGCCGACCATCACAGCGGTCCGGCGCCGGAGCTGATCGTCGTCAACAAGACCGATGCCGCAGGCGATTTGGCGCTTGCCAAGCTACGACGTTCGCTGCCCGGGGCGATGTTCGTCTCCGCCCGCACCGGCGACGGCGTCGAAGCGCTACGCCGGCGAATGGCTGAGCTGGCCGCACCCACTGACACCGCGGTCGACGTGGTGATCCCGTACGACCGCGGCGATCTCGTGTCGCGCGTGCACGCCGACGGACGGGTTCAGGAAACCGAGCACATCAGCGACGGCACTCGGATCAAGGCGCGAGTACCGGCGGCGCTGGCCGCCAGCTTGCGGCAGTTCTCGGCGACCTGAAAAAGGTTCGCAGATAACAGAAAGCGCCGGAGCCCCCACTCCGGCGCTTTCTGTTGTTTCGGGTGTTACAGGCCGCCCAGGCCCAGATCGCTGAGGATGGTGGCCAGGAAGCCGCCGCCGTCCCCCAGGCCGTCGCCGAGGGCGCCCGCACCGCTGAGCAGGTCGGCAAAGTAGCCCTGCAGGTCGGTAAACCCGCTGGCGAAGTCCGCGTTGGCGATCGCCGACAGATCGGTGTCGAATGCCGACGATCCCACGGCACCGGTGAGATCAGCCAGCGTCACGCCGGCTGCCTCGGGGATCGGGGGCCCACCGGTGCTGGTGAAGATCTCGAGGATCGCGGTCTGCGACTCCGTCGCGCTGACGCCGAACAGCTGGTTGATGTGGTCCTCGCCGGACAGCACGTCCAGGAACGCGCCCTCGAAGAACCGGCTCTCCGCACCGTTGAACACGCCGCTGAACACGGGCGAGGCAGTGTTGGTGTCAAGGAGATAGTTGGCCTCAGTAGTACCGAACGCCGTCACGAACGAGTTGTACATCATTTCTTCGGATCCATTCGGCCCCAGCACGCCGTCGTACAGCGTGGTGTCGAAGCCGGTCTCCGAGCCCAAGAGGGTGTCGCCCAAGTCGACCAGCGCAACGTCGTGGTGCACGGTCGGAATGCCCTGCGCCTGGGTGAGCCCGTGGTAGGGCAGTGACCCGAAGAGTCCTGCCGCTCCGAGCGCTGCCGCGGCGATGAGCGTGCGTCTGGTTGCGGTTTGCATGGTTTCCTTTCACCGGAACTGGTGCGGGCTGGCGGGCCCGTTCCTCCCCTATAGAACACCTGAGAGTTCTCAGGTGGAATTAAGGTACCGCTTAGCGTTGTGCGAGTACAGGAAATGACAGACAAACCGCCGAACTTTTTTGACTGACGTATCGATACTGCTAGACAGGTCTTCTGAGCGAATTTCGTTGGCTCTGAGAGGCTGTGATGTCAGCAGAGATTTACTCAGCGGCTACTTAGGTAGATGTATGGTCCGGTTAACCGGATTAAGTGGCCAACTCGTAGACGTCCTCCGCGGACGCCCCGAGCATCCGCTGCGCCAGCTGAGCCTTGAGCTCGTCGAGGTGCGCCTCCTCGGCGTGATCGCGTTCGCCCTTACCCGCCAACTCGAGGAATTCGGCGGTGACAAAGCCAGGGCGCAGCAGTAGCGTCGCCGTGCGGCCGCTGATCAACACCTGAAACACGAAACTTTCCAGCAATCGCCCGCGGTCGGGTCGCGCCAGGGCGGGATCAATTGCGTAGCGGCCGTCGGTCACCGCCCGGGTGACGGCTTCGAAGCCGTCGCGCGCCCCCGGCCCCCGGAAGGGGGTGCGAATGACGACGGAGCGTCGCTGCGGTGGTTGGTTCGGGGACAGCGCCCCGAACGCCCGCTGCATCGCCTTGAACGCAGTGGCCACGCCCGCCGGGGAGTACGGCCCGGCGTAACACAGCATGTCGGTATAGGAGAACTCGAGCAGTTGCCCGAGCTCCTCCACCAGGATCGTCTCGTCCATCCGCTGACTGTAGGCCGCCGAGGCGCACCATCGGCCTACCAACCATCCGGTTGGTATATCTTTGGCGGCAGAGTTCCCAACCCCGCCGGAGGTCATCTCATGGGTAGCGCCGTCAAATATCAACGCACGCTGTTCGAGCCCGAGCACGACTTGTTCCGCGAGTCCTACCGGGCGTTCCTTGACCGTCACGTCGCGCCGTACCACGACGACTGGGAGAAGGCGAAGATCGTCGACCGGGGTGTGTGGTTGGAGGCCGGCAAGCAGGGCTTTTTGGGTATGGCGGTGCCCGAGGAGTTTGGCGGCGGCGGTGACCCCGACTTCCGCTACAACGCGATCATCACCGAGGAGACCACCGCGGGCCGGTTCAGCGGGATCGGGTTCGGGCTGCACAACGACGTCGTCGCGCCGTATCTACTGCGGTTGTGCAACGAGGAGCAGCAGCAGCGATGGTTGCCGAAATTCTGCACCGGCGAGTTGATCACCGCGATCGCCATGACCGAGCCGGGCACGGGCAGCGACTTGCAGGGGATAAAGACCCGCGCGGTCAAGCAGGGCGACCATTATGTCCTCAACGGTTCAAAGACATTCATCACCAACGGCATTAACTCGGATCTGGTGATCGTGGTGGCCCAGACCGATCCTGATAAGGGTGCGCAAGGCTTTTCCCTGCTGGCGGTGGAACGTGGTATGGAGGGATTCGAGCGTGGTCGGCACTTGGACAAGGTAGGCCTGGACGCTCAGGACACCGCAGAGCTGTCCTTCGCCGACGTCAAAGTGCCGGCAGAGAATCTGCTCGGCGAAGAGGGCATGGGTTTTGTGTATCTGATGCAGAACCTGCCGCAGGAGCGAATCTCCATCGCGATCATGGCTGCGACCGCAATGGAAACGGTGCTGGAGCAGACCTTGCAATACACCAAGGAGCGCAAGGCCTTTGGCAAGTCGGTTGGCAGTTTCCAGAACAGCCGATTCTTGCTCGCGGAGCTGGCCACCGAGGCCACCGCGGTGCGGATGATGGTCGACGAGTTCATCCGGCTGCACCTCGACGAGAAGCTGACCGCCGAGCAGGCCGCGATGGCGAAGTGGTACTCGACTGAGAAGCAGGTGTATCTGATCGACCGCTGTCTGCAGCTCCATGGTGGCTACGGCTACATGCGCGAATACCCGGTTGCGCGTGCCTATCTCGATGCGCGAGTGCAGACCATCTACGGTGGTACCACCGAGATCATGAAGGAAATCATCGGCCGCAGCCTCGGCGTCTAACAGCGGTATTTCGTTGGGGGTAAAGCAGTTTGGCTCTCAAGCGTCGGTACGGTAGCGCGTCCGCTGCGGCGACGGGCCCGACGGCGCGTTGGTCCGGTGAATGTCGACGAGGTATTCGGCCACCCATTTCGCCGCGTTAAGCGCGTCCAAATAGCAGAGCGGCGTGCTCACAAATTCAACTGCAATCGAGGCACCGCGACCTAAAACCGAACGAGCAGAATGCGACACCACCAGCCCCTGTAGTGAAGAATCCGACGTCGACGGGATATCCATTCCGTAGGGTCTTCGTATGACTTCCCACGCGTCGTCGCGCGCAGCACAATCGTGGCGGCCCGCCGGGAGGTTGAAATTGGCCCCAGGCTTGGCACTGGGCGGCCGCGGGGAGGGCGGGATGACAAGGCAGCAGGCACGATCGGGCGCCGTTGCCCGCGCCGCGCGCGGTCTGGCAGTTCTGGCCGCGGGATTTACCTGCATGGCGCTGCTGACGCCGGTCGCGGCGGCATCCCCAATCGGTGATGCCGACAACGCGATCACTGCGGCCTGGAAGGACGCCGGCGGCGACACTTCGGATCTGGGCGCCAAGCAGGGTGATTGCTACGTTGCTGGTCAGGGATTTGCCCAGGACTTCGTGCACGGCAAGATGTTCTTCACCCCGGCTACCGGCCCCAGGTTGATGATGGGCGCCATTCTGGACAAGTACGAAGCACTCGGCGGCCCGGCGGCCTCGGACCTTGGCTTTCCGACTGCCAACGAAGTACGCGGCCTGGCCGGCCCCGACAGTCGGGTCAGCACGTTCTCAGCCAGCGACAAGCCGCTGATTTACTGGACCGCCGACCATGGGGCCTTCGTGGTGCGCGGTGCGATCAACGCCGCGTGGGACAAACTGGGCAGCTCCAGCGGCGCTCTGGGCGTCCCCACCGGTGACGAAACCTTCGACGGCGAACTCGCGACTCAGGCGTTCAGCGGCGGCAAGGTGTCCTGGAACCGGCTGACCAAGGCCTTCACCACGGTTCCGCCCGACCTGGCCGGCAAGCTCACTGACCTGCAGGTACCCGTCGACCCGACGGCGGACATCAACATGGCCTGGCGCGCGGCCGGCGGGCCCTCCGGGCCGCTGGGTGCCAAACAGGGTGATCAGTACCCGGCGGGCAGCGACGGACTCGCGCAGAACTTCGCCGGGGGCAAGATCTTCTTCAGTCCCGCTACCGGCGCAAACGCCATCGAAGCCGACATTTTGAGCAAGTACGAGTCGCTGGGCGGGCCGGGCGGCGACCTCGGTTTCCCGATCTCCAACGAGACTGCCGGCGGGCTCAAATCAGCGAGCAAGATCAGCGCGTTTTCCGCCACCGACAAGCCCGTCATCTTCTGGACCCCGGACCATGGTGCATTCGTGGTGCGTGGAGCCATCAAAGCCGCGTGGGACAAACTCCTCGGGGCGACCGGCAAACTGGGCGCGCCGGTGGCCGACCAGACGGTCAACAAAGACGTCGTCACGCAGAAATTCACCGGCGGCGAGATCGCCTGGAACAAGACGAAGAACACCTTCACCACCCAGCCGGCAATCCTCGCATCGGCGCTGTCCGGTCTGCAGGTGCCAGGACAGAAGACCCCATCAGGTGCGGCGCCGTCCGGCGGCGGGATGAGTTGGCTGAGCGGGCACTGGTGGTGGTTGCTGGCCGGTGTCGCCGGGCTACTGCTGATCGGTCTTCTGGTGCCGTCGGCGCGGGTGTGGCGTCGACGCCGTGCCGTCAAACGTGAGAACAAGACCCTCCGGGTCGCGGAACCGGACGAGTCCGCTTACGAGCCACCCACCGAGTCTGTCGCGCAGTGGTCGCCGGACGACGATGCCGAACTGGCGTCGTCGAACTTGTCTGACGAGCACCGCCCGCCACGACCCCGGACTGTGCGTCTGCCCAGTCAGCCTGGCAGCCAGTGGATGCCACCGAGCCGCAAAAGCCTGGTGGACGAACTGCTCGAGGACGAGCCCGAAAGTCCAGACGAGCTATCCGGTTTCGCCGATTTCGACCGTGACGTCCACGAGGACCTCCACGAGGATCTCCACGACGACCTCCACGACGACCTCCACGAGGACCACCACCAGGATCCCGATGACGTGGACACTGCTCCGACCGGAATTCCGGTAGCCGGTGATGTCCGAGCCGGTGATGTCCGAACCGGTGATGTCCGAGCCGGACGGCACGCGGCCGCCGGCGGCGACGACGCTCAAGTCACCGAGGCCGTGCCGATACCGCGAATTGCTTCCGGGCAGTTGGCAATTCATCTACCCATGGACGACCCATATCAGGTGCCCGACGGCTACCCCGTCAAGGCCAACGCGAGCTCCGGCCTTTACTACATGCCCGCCAGTGCGCTGTACGAAGAGACAATGGCTGAAATCTGGTTCGCCAGCGAGGAAATCGCGCAGGCCAACGGGTTTCACAGGGCCGGATAGCCACTCCGGCGTCGCGGCGTCAGATCTTGCGGATTACCGTGACGACCTTGCCGAGCACGGCGGCGTCGTTGCCCGGAATGGGGTCGAACGCCGGGTTGTGCGGCATCAGCCAGACCTGACCGCCGGTGCGCTTGAACGTCTTGACGGTGGCCTCTCCGTCGATCATCGCCGCCACGATGTCACCGTTGTCGGCGACGTTCTGCTGACGGATCACCACCCAGTCGCCGTCGCAGATCGCGGCGTCGACCATAGATTCACCGACCACCTTGAGCAGGAATAACGCGCCTTCGCCGACCAATTCGCGCGGCAACGGAAAGACGTCTTCGACGGCCTCTTCGGCCAGGATCGGGCCACCGGCCGCGATGCGCCCCAGCACGGGGACGTACGTGGGTTCCGGCAGCGCGTCCGAGCCGGCGACGTCGGTGAGCACGGGCGGTTTCGAAGTGTCGTCGGCTGAACGAACATCCACTGCGCGTGGGCGATTCGGGTCGCGGCGGAGGTACCCCTTTTTCTCCAACGTGCGTAGTTGGTGAGCCACCGAGGACGTCGACGTCAGGCCGACGGCATCGCCGATCTCCCGGATGCTGGGCGGGTACCCGCGGCTGGTGACCGACGCGCGAATGACGTCCAGGATGGTGCGCTGGCGCGGGGTCAGCCCTGATTCCGAAGATCGCGAGGGGCGGTCGGATTCGGCGGCCGGGGTGTCGCTATCGCTCATATGGCCGAATGTAGCCGTATTTGGACCGGATATCAAACATGTGTTCGAGGTATGTCGCGATTTCGCCCCACGACGCCGGCGCGAACCTGTCGGTGGCGGGTTCTATCGTCTCCAGCGTGTGCAACAGTTCGATCACATGTTCGGTATTCGAACGCATTATCGATTAGTATTCGAACAAGTGATCGACTACAAGCCGACTGGAGGAACGCACATGATGCCCATCGAGACGATCTCGCCCAGCGCGCCTATTCGGGTTCGGCCGGTTCAGCTGCGTCCGGCCGCTCGTCGGGGTGGACCGAGAGGTCCTCAGCCGTCCCGGCCGATCGCAGCGCCCCCGCGATACCGGGGCACTGGGGTGTTGATGTCGACGGCGCCACACCGGCCGCGCCCGATCACCCCGACGACCACCGTCGCGCTGGCGTTGGTGGCGGCGGGGATCACGGTGTGGCTCGGTTTCGTGGCGCACTTCGGCGGCATGCTGCATGCCGGTCCCGAGAAGGCAGCAGTCCAGATGCCTGATCGGCTCGCCGTCGTTCGTGTCGAGCCAGGGGAGACGTTGCAGCGCTTGGCCGCCCGGGTGGCACCGGACGCACCGAGCAGTCAGGTTGCCGCTCGCATCCGTGAACTCAACGAGCTCGACTCGTCGGCGGTGACCGCGGGCCAGACGCTGATCGCTCCGGTGGGCTGAGCCGTTTACCAGGCGCGACATCCGGCGACGCTAGGCCGGGGGCCGGGCACGCAGGTAGGCTCGGGGTGGTTTGGGACACCCCGAAGTCAGCGCGGCGAAGGAGCGGCCATGCATTGTCCGTTCTGCCGGCACCCCGATTCCCGAGTCGTCGACTCCCGCGAAACCGACGAGGGGCAGGCCATTCGCCGCCGGCGATCGTGCCCGGAGTGCGGTCGCCGGTTCACCACCGTGGAAACCGCAGTGTTGGCGGTCGTCAAGCGCAGCGGCGTTACCGAACCGTTCAGCCGCGAGAAAGTCGTCAGTGGTGTGCGCCGGGCGTGCCAGGGCCGTCAGGTCGACGACGATGCGTTGAACCTGCTTGCCCAGCAGGTCGAGGACGCCGTACGAGCCGGGGGGTCACCGGAAGTTCCCAGTAACGAAGTCGGCCTTGCGATCCTTGGACCATTGCGAGAACTCGACGAAGTCGCGTATCTGCGATTCGCCTCCGTATACCGGTCTTTCGAGTCCGCTGAGGATTTCGAGCGCGAGATCAAGGAGCTGCGCACGCACCGCGAGGTGCCCGCTTCCGGTTGACCTGCGACGTAGTGTCGGGGCATGACGCAAGTTCTGCAAACCCAGGTTTGTGTCGCCGGTGGTGGTCCGGCGGGCATGGTGCACGCTCTGCTGTTGGCCCGCGCCGGGATCAAGGTAGCCGTATTGGAAAAGCACAATGATTTTCTGCGCGACTTCCGCGGCGACACCGTGCATCCGAGCACGTTGCGGGTCATGGACGAACTGGGGCTGATCGACGAATTTCTGCGTCTGCCGCACACCAAAGTCACGCGCCTTGCTTTCGACACCGACGGGACCCTGCGGACTTTCGGGAACTTCAGCGCACTATCGCGGCTCGGTTTCAAAGAGCCCTACATCGCGCTGATGCCGCAATGGGACTTCCTGGACTTCCTCGCCGAAAAGGCCAGCGCCTATCCCGAATTCACCTTGGTCCGCAACGCCGAGGTCACGGATCTGATCTTCGACGGGGATCGCGTGGTCGGGGCGCGCACCCCGGAACTGGACGTGCACTCCGAGCTTGTGATCGGCGCCGACGGGCGGAAATCCGCGGTGCGCGCCGCAGCAGGATTGCAGATCGGGACCTCGAATTCGCCAATAGACGTCTTGTGGTTCCGGCTGAACTGGCGTCCCGGCGATCCGCAGGAGCTTGTCGGCGTGGTTCGCAAAGGTCTGATGATGGCCATGATCTACCGGGGCGACTACTGGCAGATTGCGTATGTCATGCCCAAGGGTGAAAACCCGCGAGATGGATCGCTGGAGGCGTTCAAAGAACGGCTGGTCTCCGTGCAACCCAAGTTGGCTCAGCACGTCAATGACTTGCACTCGTGGGACGAGACCAGCCAGCTCGACGTGCGGGTGGATCGGCTGAAAACCTGGTGGCGCAAAGGCCTGCTGTGTATCGGCGATGCCGCGCATGCGATGTCGCCGGTCGGTGGGATCGGCATCAACCTCGCGGTCGCCGATGCGGTGGCCGCGGCCAACATCCTTTGTGGCCCGCTGCGTGAAAACCGGCTGAGCGAAGCTGATCTCGCCAAGGTGCAACGCCGGCGTGAGCTTCCCACCAGGATCATCCAGGCCGGTCAAGTGTTCGTTCAGAACAACGCGATCGAACCGAACCTCAACGGCGACCTGTCGCCGATCCGAGTGCCGAAGATCGTCGGCCGGGGGCCGTTACAGTTCATCCCGCCGATCATCGTCGGTCGAGGCTTTCGCCCGGAGCACGTTCGCACGCCGGACGTGCACGCCGCCTAACACGCGCCCGATTAGGCTGATCGAATGGCACCCGAGCTGCACCCCAACCTGCGCGAGCTGGCGCCGCTGCTCGGTATCTGGCAGGGGCGCGGATCCGGTGAATACCCCACCATCGAGCCCTTCGACTACCTCGAAGAAGTCACGTTTTCTCATGTGGGCAAACCATTTTTGATTTACGGCCAGAAAACCAGGGCCGCAACCGACGGAGCACCGCTGCACGCCGAGACGGGTTATCTTCGCGTGCCGCAAGCCGGTCAGGTCGAACTCGTGCTGGCGCATCCGAACGGCATCACCGAAATCGAAGTCGGTACCTACACGACCGACGGCGCCACCATCGAGGTCGAGATGACCACGACGCAGATCGGCCTGACGCCGACGGCCAAAGATGTGACTTCGCTTGGCCGGTGCATCCGGCTCGACGGAGACGCGCTGTCCTATTCCCTTCAGATGGGTGCTGTCGGACAGCCGATGCAGCATCACCTCGGCGCGGTGCTGCACCGCAAGACGACGTGAGGAGGTCGCCCGTGAACGTCGAAAACCATGTCTATCCAACGCATTCCCGCGTTGAAGAGCTGATGGCGGTTGACTCTGACAGTCCCGTCGTGATGCTCAACCTACTGAAGTTCCGCGCGAAGGCAGATTACTCAGACGGCCGCGACAGCGATTTGACCGGCCGTCAGGCATACGACCTCTACGGTGCGGCGATGCAGAAGGTGATCGAAGAGCACGGGGGACAGGTGCTGTTCGGCGGCGATATCGCATCGCTGGTGATCGGCGAAGTCGACGATATCTGGGATACCTGCGTTCTGGTCCAATATCCTTCCGCGGCAGCGTTTGCCACGATCGTCACGTCACCGGAGGTGACGGAGATCGGCGTGCACCGGGCCGCCGGGCTCGATGGTCAGCTGTTGATCCGCCTCACTCCGTCGTTGACGACGCGACCGCCAACCTGAACCCAACCCTGCGGGCTCCAGGTTGTTTCCATCACCGATCCCTTGCCCTGGGTGATGCTCAAGTCACGGCTGAGGTAGTCGGTCATCCGCACGGCAGCAGATCCAGTCGCTTCGTCCTCCGGCACGCCCAGATTGGCGGCGAAAAATCTGGACCGCAGGGATCCGGCCGACTCATCGATCCACGCCCACAGGTAGTGCGCGACGTCGTCGGGAAAGTCGGCTGGGTCGGCGGTGGCGAGCTCGTCAAGATTCGGCAGATCGTGGATGGCGAACTCGGGCGCCCATTCCGAGCGGGCGCTGATGGTGGTGACGTCGTCTTCGTAGTGCACCTGCACCACTCCGGCCGGCACCTGCAGCGTGTGAATCGGCGCACCGATGGATCGCAGCCACCACGACGCTCCGACCGTCGGATGACCGGCAAACGGCAGCTCGATGAGCGGGGTATAAATGCGTGCATCGGCAGTGGCTGAACCCGCCGTAGGCAGATCGACGAAAACTGTTTCGCTGTAACCCAATTCGGCTGCGATAGCCTGGTGTTGATCAGGCTCGACGGTGACGGCATCGACCACACCGAGCGGATTACCGAAAGTGCCGCCCGCGTCGGTGAAAACTCGCAAGACGGTGACGTCGATACTCATGGAGCCGACTGTACGGCGTCATCTCGACGCGGCGATCAGGTGGCGCTGCGCTCGTCCGACCCCATCGCCTCCAACACCGCGGCACGGGTGTCGACCGGCCCGGAGACCGTTTGCGCGCCGCCGCCGGTGCGGAGCAGTTCGCGAAGAGCGGTTTGGTCGTAATCGGCCGGCTGGGTGGTGTCGATGAAGCGTTCGACAACCTCGATGAAGCGGTCGGGGTCGTCGTGGAACGGGAAATGACCGGAGCGCTCGAAAATCTCCAACTGCGAGCCCGGCATGGCGGCGTGTGCCATCCGGGCGTGGCTGACGGGGACGACGACATCGTGGGTGCCCCAAATGATCTGCACCGGAACGGATTGCGTCAGATAACATCGATCCAGCATGGTGACGCTCTGGCCGCGCCAGTCCACGACGGCGCGCAGTGTCCGGGTGAACGCCGCCGAGGCCAACGGTTCCGGCAGGCCGGCCAGTACCCGCAACACGTCGGGCAGATCGTGGCCGATCGCGGTGGAGCCCAACACCATCCCTGCTGCACGCCCGAGGATCTGTAATGCGGGCAGCACCAACGGCAGTCGCAGCAACGCCAGCGCCTCACTGCCCATCGGCAACGAGGCCAGCCGGAGCAGGATGTTCACATCTTTGGTGACGCCGCCCGCGCCGACCAATACGAGACGCTCGACCAGATGCGGGAACTGGTAGGCGAATTGCATGGCCACACCACCGCCGAGTGAATGGCCGACCACCGTGGCTCGTTCGATGTCGAGGACGGAAAGCAGGTCGCGCATTCCGTTGGCGTAGGCGGCAGTCGAGTAGTCGGCCCGCGGCTTGTCCGACTGCCCGTGGCCCAGTAGATCGACCGCGATGACCGTGAACCGTTGCGCGAGTTTGGATTGCACGGTCGCCCAGGTTGTCGAATTGTCGCCGATTCCGTGGATGAGCAGGATCACCGGGCCGGAGCCGGCGATCCGGAACGCGCGTCGATAGCCGTGGACGGTCCGAAACTGCAGCTGTGGCGTGACCTCTCGCACCGAGCGAAGGTTGGGCTTGCGCTGCGTCATTTCGCCAACTTCGCTGTCGGGCCCGGGAGGGCGATCAGGTCGGATCGTCGTCGTCTAACTTCTTGTCGGCCTGCTGCGCCAGGAACCGCTCGAACTCCGCGCCGAGTTCGTCCCCGCTAGGTAGATCCTCATCCCGCGTCAGAAGCGACCGATTCTCCTGCGCAGCAATGAAGGCATCGTACTGGCGCTCCAGTGCTGTCACCACTTGAGCCACTTCTGCGCTGGCCTCGACCTGCTCATCGACCTTGACCTTGACGTCCGCTGCCGCCTCGGTCAGCGCGTTCAACGGCAGTTGCAGCGAACCGGTTTTGGACAGCTGCTCCAACAGGGCCTGCGCCGCGGCCGGATAGTCCGTCTGGGCCAGGTAGTGCGGGACGTGAACAGTGAAACCAACCACCTCGTGGCCGTGCTGGGCCATCCGGAATTCCAACAGGTTCGACGCACTGCCGGGCACCTGCACCTCCGAAATCCAGGGCGTGAAATCGGCGATCAGCTCGCGGTTGTTGGAGTGTGCGGTCAGCGTGACCGGTCGGGTGTGCGGAACCGCCATCGGGATGGTGCCCAGGCCGATCGTTTGCCGGACGCCGAGACGCTCCGCCAACAATCGCACAGCGGTGATGAACCGCTCCCACTTCAGATCCGGCTCCATACCGGCCAGCAACAGAAAAGGCGTTCCGACGCTGTCGTGCATGGCGTAGAGGCTGAGCTCGGGATCGTCGTAATGGGTGAAGTGATCGGTCTTGAACGTCATCAGCGGCCGGCGCGACCGGTAGTCGAGCAAATCGTCGATCGCGAAGGACGCCACCAACTCGGTATTCAGCGTCTCTTTGAGATGGCCGGCGGCCAGCCGGATCGCATGACCGGCATCGGAGAAACCCTCCAGGGCGTGCACCAAGACCGGGCCGCGCCCATCAGACGACGACAACTGCGGCGCCGGGAACTCAAGCTCGTACATGCCGTTCTGCTCGGGCTGGTAACGCTGACCCCGATCAGGTGTGTCGGGGGGCTCGTTGTGGCCCATCGCTGTTGCCTCCTCGCCGGGTCGCGGTATGTGCCGCGCCGTCACAGACAGTGTCCCTCAGATCGGTGGCCAGTGGACACTGGACCCGCTGCGGGCTCTGGAGCTGATATCCGGGAAACGCGACCGGGACTGGCCGCATTCCTGGCGGATACCCCGTCATCGCACGCCGAATTAGCCGCGATGCATCGCGCTTTTCGGCCTCTGCCCGCTATATCGGGCATGATCGACGGCGATGCGCAATCTGCCGGCACTGGCGGCCCTGGCCATAACTTTGGTCAGCTGTGGACATCAGGCCCGATCCGCAGCCGTCAGCAGCAAACCCGAACAGGCCGCCTCGAGCGCCCCGAACCGGGTTGTCGCCGCGCCAGTCGATCCCGACCCGCGGGTGGGCGCGTTGTTCCTCTCCGGCAGCGATCTGCACGCCTGTACCGGCTCGGTGCTGCATTCGGCGACGGGGGATCTGGTGCTGACCGCCGCGCATTGCCTGAGCGCCGGTGGCCCGGCACGATTCGTTCCCGGCTTTGCCCGCGCAGCCACACCCGACGATCAGTGGACGGTGGATGCGCTGTATCTGGATCCGAGATGGTTGGCCAACAAGGATCCGCTGGCCGACTATGCGATCGTGCGGGTGAGCCGCCCCGCCGGCGGATCGGTCGAAGCTCTGGTCGGCTCAGCGCTGTCACTGGGCACCGAACCGGCGCGGGGTAGCGCGATCACCGTGGTCGGCTATCCGGCGGGCGTCGGCGGCCTGCCCATCGGCTGCGAGGCCCGCACCGACGTCAGTGACGGCGGTTATCCCGTGCTGGCGTGCGCGGGCCTGGTCGACGGCACCAGCGGCGCACCCTGGATCAGCGGGTCGACCGTCACCGGGGTGATCGGGGGTCTGCACGGTGGCGGATGCGCGGAGAATCTGTCCTACTCGTCACCGTTCGACGACCACATCTCCCAGCTGTTCGCGCGGGCGCAGGCCGGCGGCCCGGGGGATGCGCCGCCGAGTTCTTTCGACGACGAGTGCTAGCTAGTCGAATTGGCTCAGGGCGCGCACCTTGTTCATCACGTCCAGCGCGGCGACCTTGTACGCCTCGGAGAACGTCGGGTAGTTGAATACCGCGTCGACCAGATACTCGACCGTGCCGTCGCAGCCCATCACCGCTTGGCCGATGTGCACCATCTCCGTGGCATTGCTGCCGAAGATGTGCACGCCTAGCAGTTTCAGATCGTCGGTGGAGACCAGCAGCTTCAGCATCCCGTACGAGTCGCCGGCGATCTGGCCGCGAGCCAGCTCGCGGTACCGGGCCAGGCCAACCTCGTAGGGCACGGACTGCTTGGTCAGATCGACCTCGGTCGCTCCGACGTAGGAGATTTCCGGGATCGAGTAAATGCCGATCGGCTGCAGGGCGGTCAGGCCGTGCACGGGCTCGCCGAACGCGTGGCAGGACGCCACCCGGCCCTGGTCCATCGAGGTCGACGCCAGCGCGGGGAAGCCGATGACGTCGCCGACGGCGTAAATGTGATCGACCTTGGTCCGGAAGGCCTCGTCGACGAAGATGCGCCCACGGGCGTCGGCTTCCAGGCCGGCGTTCTCCAGCTCGAGGTTCTCGGTCTGGCCCTGCCGGCCCGCGGAGTACATCACCGTCTCGGCGGGGATCTTCTTGCCGCTGGCCAGGCTGGTGACTGTGCCCGACGCGCCGACCTGTACGCGGGTCACCTCTTCGCCGAAGCGGAACGTGACCGCCAGGTCGCGCAGGTGGAAACGCAAGGCCTCGATGATCTCGGGATCGCAGAAATCCAGCATGTCCTGCCGCTTTTCGACGATGGTCACCTTGGTGCCCAGCGCGGCGAACATGGATGCGTACTCGACGCCGATCACCCCGGCGCCGACCACCACCATCGATGTCGGGATCGACTTGAGATCGAGGATGCCGTCCGAATCGAGCACCCTTTGCTCGTCGAACTCCACCCCCTCGGGGCGGGCCGGTTTGGTGCCGGTGGCGATCACGATGTATTCGCCGCTGACCGTGGTGCGCTCGCCGCGGGAGCGGTCGTCGACGAGCAGGGTGTGTTCGTCGCGGAACCGGGCCTCGCCCGGGATGAGATCAACTCGGTTGCGCATCAACTGATTTCGCACCACATCGGCCTGCTTGCCGATGACGTGCTGGGTTCGCGACAACAGGTCCGCCGGGGTGATCTTGTCCTTGACCCGGTAGCTGGCGCCGTAGAGCTCGCGCTGATTCATGCCGGTCAGGTAGAGCACCGCTTCGCGCAGCGTCTTCGACGGGATGGTGCCGGTGTTGACGCACACCCCGCCGAGCATCGGACGCTGTTCGATAACGGCCACCGTTCTGCCCAGTTTGGCCGCCGCGATCGCGGCCTTCTGACCGCCCGGACCTGATCCGATGACGACCATGTCGTACTCGAGTATCGAACCCATGAGTAGACACATACGCCCGTTGCGTTGCGCGTGCACGTCGAATCCGGCTACATGGATGTGAACACTGCGGTTGCGCGCGCTGTCCACAGCTGCGGCTTCACCCACAGCAGGCCGGTCGCGCGGAGGCGGCCGCCGGCGAACTGACGGTGCCAGTTGCCAGCGTCGTCGCCATGACCAAGCAGCGACGCGACTTTGAATTGAATCGACCCGGCGCGGTGATCGCCGCGCTCCCAGCCGTATTGGGCTTTGTGCCGGAGAAATCGTTGGTACTTTTATCGATCGACGGGGGCGAACTCGGGTCGGTGATGCGGGTCGACCTGTCCGACGCTCTCGCCGAGCAGATCGCCCATCTCGCCGAGGTTGCTGCGGCCGCCTCGCCCGAAGCCGCCATAGCGGTGATCGTCGACGAGGACGGCGCGGGCTGCCCGATGTGTAACGAGCAATACCGCGACCTGTGCTCGACGCTGACCGGCGAACTGTCCCGTCACGACATCGCTCTGTGGGCCGCGCATGTTGTGGACCGGGTGGCTGCCGGTGGCCGTTGGCACTGCGTGGACGGTTGCGGTGCGGGCGGCGTCGTCGACGATCCCGGCGCGTCGCCGCTGGCGGTGGCGGCGGTGCTGGACGGCCGACGGCTGTACGGCCGCCGCGAAGAGCTTGCGCGGGTCGTCGCGCCTACCGACACGGCCGCGAGCGACGCCCTGGCCGAGGTGATCGCCGGTTACGCCGACGCGGAGGTCGACTTGGCGAGCGCCATCGAGGAAGCCATGACAGCGGCGGCGCGGGCGGCAACCGGACGAGAGCTGTCGGAGGCCGTGATGGC
>NZ_JBAPMI010000005.1:0-2216 GCF_049278535.1 Mycobacterium sp.
GTCTCCGGCAGCGTCGAGGAACACTCGCGCGAACGGATCGTGGATCAGCGGGTTGTCGCTCTCGGTCTCGGCTGCGCGTGCCGAAGCGACGCCCAGCGCTGTCGCGCCAACACTTTCGGTGATTTCCCAGGTGTCGTTGTCAGTTCTCGCCATAAATCGAACCTACGTGAGTCGCCTTTGTATCGGCTGTGCGTCGCCCCGGTGATATCGCATATGGCTCCGTTTCCAAACCTCACGTCATGGTCGGAGTCTGGTGCACGGGTGACTGCTGTGACTCACCAGAACGCCTGCTCAGCCCTAAAGGCCCGGCAATCCGGCTGTCGACGGAGGTCACCGGTTATGTTGTCGGCGGAACGCTGTCAGACGCAGGCCGGAGGTTGCTTGGAGCATGCACGTCGACGGGCGCGAAGTGACCGTTACCGGGAACTTGCTGCAACCCTTGACTCGGCGTACCAACGACATGCTTCGGGTCGCGCTGTCAGGGGCGCTACTGGCGACCGTGATCACCAGTTCCCTGGTCACCCGCACGCGGTGGGACGAACTGGAGAAGTCCGTCTCCCGCATCGTCGGGGTGCTGACGCCCACCCAGTCCGACGTGGTCTACCTGGTCTACGGCCTCGCCGTCCTGGCGTTGCCATTCATGATCCTGATCGGCCTGATCCTGGCCCGGCAATGGCGACTGCTGATCCCCTACGCGGCGGCAGCGTTGATCTCCGTGCTGGCCTTGTCGATCAGCGGCACGGGCCTGGCCGCCCCGCAGTGGCATTTCGACCTGAACGACCGCATGCGCACCGTGCTGTCTCAGTTCCTCGACGACCCACGCTGGATCGGGATGCTCGCCGCGGTGCTCACCGTCTCCGGTCCATGGCTGCCCGCCCGCTGGCGGCACTGGTGGTGGACGCTGCTGCTGGCGTTCATCCCGATCCACCTCGTGGTCAGCGCCATCGTGCCGGCCCGCTCGCTGCTGGGCCTGGCCGTCGGCTGGTTCGTCGGTGCGCTGGTGATCCTGGTCAGCGGCACCCCCGCCCTCGAGGTACCGCTGGACGGCGCGGTGCGCGCGATGGCCAAACGGGGATTCGCGGTGACCGGCCTAAGGGTGGTCCGCCCCGCCGGCTCCGGGCCGCTGGTGCTGTCGGCGGTCACCGAGGATCCTGACGAGAATGCCGTGGTCGAGATGTATGGGCCGCATCAACGCAGCGGCGGCGTATTGCAGCAGGCCTGGCGGATACTGCGGCTGCGTGGCAGCGAGACCGCTCCCCTTCAGGCGTCGATGCGTCGCGCCGTCGAGCATCGCGCGCTGATGGCGATCGCGATCGGCGACCTTGGCATCGCCAACACTACGACGATCGCCGTCGGCCTCCTGGATCGCGGCTGGACGATTTACGCGCACAAGCAGATTCGCGGCGAGCCGCTGAAGAAGTGCCACACTTCGACACCGGTCGCCGAAGTATGGGAATCGCTGCACAAGCTGCAGGAGCATCAGATCGCTCACGGCGATCTGCGCGCGCAGGAAATCACCGTCAGCCACGGTGCGGTGTTTTTCGGCGGCTTCGGCAGCGCGGAATACGGCGCAACCGACAACCAACTTCAGGCCGACATCGCCCAATTGTTGGTGACGACATCGGCGCTCTACGGCGCGGATGAGGCAGTAGCCGCCGCGATCGACGTGCTCGGCAAGGACACCGTGCTGACGGCGTCGCGCAGGCTCACCAAAACCGCTGTGCCGAAACATATCCGGGACTCGGTCAACGACCCCAAAGCTGTCATCTCCCGAAGCCGCGCCGCCGTGATGCGCCAGACCGGCACCGAGAAAATCCAACCCGAAGCGGTCACCCGGTTCAGCCGCGGCCAGCTCATCCAGTTGGTGTTGCTCGTGGCGCTGGTCTATGTCGCGTATCCGTTCATCAGCACGGTGCCGACGTTCTTCAACGCGCTGGGCAAAGCCAATTGGTGGTGGGCGCTGCTGGGCCTGGCGATTTCGGCGTCGACGTACGTCGGCGCCGCGGCCGCGTTGTGGGCCAGCGCCGACGAGTCGGTGAACTTCTGGCGACTCACGATCGCCCAGGTGGCCAACACTTTTGCCGCCACCACCACCCCGGCCGGCGTCGGCGGGCTCGCGCTGAGCACCCGAATCCTGCAGAAGAGCGGTCTCAGCACCACGCGGGCCACCACCGCCGTCGCGCTACAGCAGTCGATGCAGGTGATCATGCACGTGC
>NZ_JBAPMI010000006.1:0-5598 GCF_049278535.1 Mycobacterium sp.
CATCATGACCGCGCTGGCGACCGCGATCCGGTCCGGCCTTGCGGTGCCGCGCCCGCTGCCCGCGCTGATCGCCGAGGCGTCCGCGGTCCCGCCGGTCAACGAAACACCGCAGCCCGACGCCGACGCCGGTGCGCGGGGCCGGTTCAGCGACGCCGTTGTCGCCAGGATCTCCGGCGAGGTCGGCCGGCTGGCCGGCCTGACCGCCGCCTTGACCACCGATGGTCGTAGCGGTCTGACCGGCGTCACGTACACCGCGCCGCTGCGTGAGGACATGCTGCGTGCGATCAGCCAAGCTGAGCGGCCCGACACCCGCAACGGGCTGGCTCAGCAACGGCTGCAGGTGGTCGGCGACGCCATCAACGACTTGTTCGGTGCGGTCACCATCGTCACGCCCACCGGGTCCTACACCCTGGCCACCGAACACAGCCCACTGCCGCTGGCTCTGCACAACGGGTTGGCGGTACCGATCCGGGTGCGTCTGCACCTCGACGTGCCGCCCGGCATGACCGTCACCGATCTCGGTGAAATCGAACTGCCGCCGGGCTACCTGCCGTTGCGGGTGCCGATCGAAGTCAACTTCACCCAGCGCGTCGCTATCGACGTCGCCCTGCACACCCCGGCCGGTGTGCCGCTGGGCGAGTCGGTGCGACTGTCGGTGCACTCCAACGCCTACGGCAAGGTGCTGTTCCTGATCACGATGAGCGCGGCCGCGGTCCTGGTGGCCCTGGCGGGACGGCGGCTGTGGCACCGCTTCCGTGGCCAGCCGGACCGCGCAGACCTGGACCGCCCGGACCCGCCCGACGCGGACCATCTCGTCGGCGAAGAGCACGGCTTATGAGCCCCGCCGGTCGGGCCGTACCGCCGCCGGCACAACCACCGCCGCGGCCGCCGGCCCCGCGTCCTCACCCGAAACGGAACCCGGGACCGCCGACCGGGCCGCTGCCACCGACCGGCCATGTGCCGTCGCAAAGCGCCTCGCCGCAGCCGCGTCCTGAGCTGTCCGACGCCGCCCTGGTGTCGCGGTCCTGGGGCATGGCACTGGCCACCCTGGTCAGCCGGGTCACCGGTTTCGCCCGAATCGTGCTGCTGGCCGCGCTGCTGGGTGCCGCGCTGTCCAGTGCGTTCTCGGTGGCCAACCAGCTGCCGAACCTGGTCGCAGCGCTGGTGCTGGAGGCGACGTTCACCGCGATCTTCGTGCCGGTACTGGCCCGCGCCGAACAGGACGACGCCGACGGTGGCGCGGCGTTCGTGCGGCGCCTGGTGACCCTGGCCACCACCGTGCTGTTAGGCACCACGCTGCTGTCGGTGGTCGCCGCCCCGCTTCTGGTTCAGCTGATGCTGGGCCGCAGCCCTCAGGTGAACGAGCCGCTGACCGTCGCGTTCGCCTACCTGCTGCTGCCGCAGGTGATCTTTTACGGCCTGTCCTCGGTATTCATGGCAATCCTCAACACCCGCAACGTGTTCGGGCCGCCGGCCTGGGCGCCGGTGGTCAACAACGTCGTCGCGATCGCCACCCTGGGCGCCTACCTGGCCGCGCCGGGGCAACTGTCGGTCGACCCGGTGCAGATGGGCAACGCCAAGCTGTTGGTGCTGGGCATCGGCACCACGTTGGGTGTGTTCGCGCAGACCGCGGTGCTGCTGGTGGCCATCCGGCGCCGGCGGATCAGCCTTCGCCCGCTGTGGGGGATCGACGACCGGCTCAAACGCTTCGGCGCGATGGCCGCCGCGATGGTGTTCTACGTGCTGATCAGCCAGGTCGGTCTGATCGTCACCAACCAAATCGCCAGCACCGCAGCCGCTTCCGGCCCGGCGATCTACAACTACACCTGGCTGGTGCTGATGCTGCCCTACGGCATGATCGGCGTGACCGTGCTGACGGTGGTGATGCCGCGACTGAGCCGCAACGCCGCCGCCGACAACACCGGCGCGGTGCTCGCCGACCTGTCGTTGGCCGCCCGGCTGACCATGATCACGCTGATCCCGACGGTGGCCTTCATGACGGTCGGCGGCTCGGCGATGGGCAGCGCACTGTTCGCCTACGGACACTTCGGCGACGTCGACGCCGGCCACCTGGGCGCGGCGATCGCGTTGTCGGCGTTCACGCTGCTCCCCTACTCCGCCGTGCTGCTGCAGCTGCGGGTCTTCTACGCCCGCGAGCAGCCGTGGATACCGCTCGCGATCATCGTCACCATCACGGTCGTCAAGATCGTCGCCTCCCTGATTGCGCCGCATCTCACCGACAACCCCGACCTTGTCGCCGGCTATTTGGGGCTGGCCAACGGTCTGGGATTCCTGGCCGGCGCGATCGCCGGCTATCACCTGCTTCGCAACGCGCTGCGGCCTCCCGGCGGGCACCTGCTCGGCATCGCAGAGCTGCGGACCATCCTGGTCACGGCGACCGCGTCGTTGCTGGCCGGCCTGGTCGCCTACGTGGTGGACGTGCTGATCGGCATGCAGCGGCTTACGGCCTACGGCGGTGGGGCCGGCTCGCTGCTGCGTCTGTTCGTGCTCGCGGTGATCATGGCGCCGATCGTGGCGGTCGTCATGGTGCGCGCACACGTGCCCGAGGCCCTCGCGGCGCTGGCAGCGTTCCGCCGCTGGATCGGCACGACTCCGCCCCGCGAAAAAGGCGCACCGCCGGCGCCCGCCCGGATGCCTTCCGCCGGCCCCCCGGCGCCCATTTCTGGCAGGTCAGCGAACGTCGTAGCCGCCCAACCCGGTGGCAGCGATCAGGTGTTGCGCGCCGATATCGTCACGTACCCTGAGCACAGGATTTCGTCAGCGCAGGCGGGGTATCCGGGAGGGGAGCCCATCCAGCACCGGCCTCCAGAGCAATCAACCGGGGAGGGGACGGAGAGAGGACCGCGGATGACTGACGGATCATCGGACAGCACGTCAGCCAAAGCTGTCCCCGACTCCGCCTCGTCACCCGCGGCTGACGACTTCCAGCCCGACGTCCCCACTGATCTCCAGGTCGGCATCGTAACGGCGTCGGAGGCCTCGGCGCCGTCCAACGGCGAATCATCCGACCGCGATCTCGAAACCACCGCTTTCGGTGCAGGTGACCCGATCGAGTTCGATACGCCGAGCCCGTCTGACCCCGAATCGTCCGCGGGGTCAGACGAACAGCATCTGGTTCCCGGCGCCAGCATCGCCCGCGGTCGCTACCGGCTCCTGGTATTCCATGGCGGGGCGCCGCACACGCAGTTCTGGCAGGCGTTGGACACCGCCCTGAATCGGCAGGTCGCGCTGACTTTTGTCGATCCGGACGGCGCGCTTCCCGACGAGCGCGTCCGCGAAATCCTGGCTCGCACCCTGCGACTGAGCCGCGTCGACAAGCTAGGTATCGCCCGGATTCTTGACGTCGTGCACATCGGCACCGGTGGACTGGTGGTGACCGAATGGGTCCGCGGCGGTTCGCTGCAGGAGGTGGCCGACACCTCGCCGTCTGCTGCGGGCGCATCGCGCGCGATGCAGACCCTGGCCGCTGCCGCCGAGGCAGCCCACCACGCCGGTGTCGCGCTGTCGATCGACCACCCGAGCCGGGTGCGGGTCAGCATCGAGGGCGACGTCGTGCTGGCGTTCCCCGCGACAATGCCGGACATCAGCCCCGAAGACGACATCCGCGGAATCGGCGCCGCGCTGTATGCGTTGCTGGTCAACCGGTGGCCGCTGCCCGAGTCCGGCGAGGCCAGCGGGATGGCGCAGGCACCCCGGGATTCGGCCGGCCAGCCTCTCGAGCCCAACGCGATCGATCCCGACATTCCCTTCCAGATTTCTGCGGCGGCCACGCACTCGCTGCAGGGCAATGGTGGGATACGCAGTGCAGCAACGCTTTTGAATCTGCTCCAGCAGGCGACCGTGGTCGCCGACCGTACCGAGCTGCTCACCCCCATTGGCGACGACGATCCCCCGCCGGCAGCCCCGCGGCCGGACCGGGTTCGCACGCCCGACCTGGAGGAGGCGTACGCGCGTGTCCGCCGGCGCCGCGTCATCACGATCTGGGCCGGCGCCGGGGCAGCGGTGCTCGTGATCGCGTTGCTGGTGCTGGCCTCGGTACTGAGCCGGATGTTCGGCGACGTCGGTGGCCTCGACAAAGACCAACTCGGCCTCAACAGTCCGTCGAGCAGTTCGAGCGCCGGCGCAGCGGCGGGCAGCATCGTCAAGCCGGTGACGGCCACGGTGTTCTCCCCCGGTCAGGAGCCCGACAATCCCGGGCAGGCGGGGCAGGCGATCGACGGCAACCCCGCCACGGCGTGGGAGACCGACACCTACCACGACGCGGTTCCGTTCCCAGGCTTCAAGAGTGGCGTAGGCCTGGTTCTGCAGCTACCGCAACCCACCGAGGTGGGCACCGTCAATGTGGACGTTCCCAGCACCGGAACGAAGATCCAGATCCGCTCGTCGACGACGGGGACCCCGGCGAAGCTCGACGCCACCACCGCACTGACGCAACCGGTCTCGGTGCACCCGGGCCATAACAGCATCCCGGTCAACGCGTCCTCGCCCACGTCGTATGTGCTGGTGTGGATTTCGACGATGGGCACCACGGACGGAGCCAGCCGCACCGCCCTCTCCGAGGTCACTGTTCAGGCCAAGTCCTGACAACACTTATCGAGTGAAGTGCCCGACACCGGGTGATTGGTTACTGTCCGGCGGTGGGCTCCACCCAGATGCGGCAGCATTGTCCAGCACAGCGCAGCGACGCCGAACTGTTGGCGGCTCACGTCGCGGGTGATCGCTATGCCTTCGAGCAGCTCTTCTACCGCCATCACAGACAACTACACCGTCTCGCCCGGCTGACCAGCCGCAGCACCGAGGATGCCGAAGACGCCCTGCAGGAGGCGATGGTTTCCGCGCACCGCTGCGCGGGTTCCTTCCGGCACGATGCCGCGGTCAGCAGCTGGTTGCACCGCATCGTCGTCAACGCCTGCCTGGACCGGTTGCGCAGCAACAAAACTCATCCGACCGTCGTTCTCGACGACGTGTATCCCGTGCCAGACCGGACGGCGCAGGTCGACACGGCAATCGTGGTGCAGCGGGCGCTGATGCGACTGCCCGTCGAGCAACGGGCCGCGGTGGTGGCGGTCGACATGCACGGCTATTCGGTCGCCGACACCGCGCACATGCTGGGCGTGGCCGAGGGCACCGTCAAGAGCCGCTGTGCGCGTGCCCGGGCCCGCTTGGCCGCGCTGCTGGGCTATTTGCACAGCGACACCACGCCCCGCCGACCCGCCGGGTAGCCGCACCGCCAGGCGATGACGGACACTGGGGCGGATGGACGACGTTGAGCCAGACGGGTGCGACGATCCACCGCTGACCGCAGACACGCTCGCCGACCTGCAGGCCGGCCTACTCGAGGACGACACCGCCGCGCGGCTGCGCAAGCAAGTGCGCGACGATCCCGATGCACGGCAGACGATGGAGGCCCTCAACCGCGTGCGCCGCGAGGTCGCAGGACTGGGCTCCGACGCGTCCTCGGCACCCGATGTCGACCCCGCGGCAGCGGACCGGATCGCGGCCGCTCTTCGCGCGGAGGGCCCGGCGGGCTCCTCCGCCGCGCACACCGTGGGCCGGGGGCGTCTCCCGCGCTCGGCG
>NZ_JBAPMI010000007.1:0-12117 GCF_049278535.1 Mycobacterium sp.
GCATGGGGTCGTGCGAGCCGTGCAGCACCACCGTGGGCGCTGTGATCTCCTTGCTGTACGCCAGCAGGCTGCCGGTGCCCAGTACCGCGTCGAATTGGCGCAGCACGCCGGGCGGGTAGCTGGACCGCTCTGCGAGCCGCTGGACGCGCCTGCGCAGCTCGGCTTCCGGCGGCAGGAAGTTCGGACCGTTGAACACCGCGACGTTACGTACCTCGAAGGCGAGCTTCTCCTCGTCGGACGCATCGTCGCCGGGCGAGTTGAATGCCAGCCGGATCACCCGCCAGGCCGGCAGCCGGGAGAACGGCTTGCCGGTAGTGGACATCACGATGGCCAGCGACGCGACCCGGTCCGGTTCGGTGGCGGCCAGGATCTGCGCGATCATCCCGCCCATCGAGGCGCCCACGACGTGAGCCCGGCCGATGCCGAGGTGGTCAAGCAGCGTGACCACGTCGCGCGTCATGTCGACCAATGTGTAGGGCACCTGGCTGCCGCGGCCCACCAGATAGCGCCCCACCCGCCGGTACACCGAACCCTCGGCGCGTTTCCCGTGCATCTTGGCCGACAAGCCGGTGTCGCGGTGGTCGAACCGGATCACCCGATATCCCGCGTCGACGAGCCGCGCGCAGAAGCCGTCCGGCCACATCGGCAGCTGAGCGCCCAGTCCCATGATCAGCAGGACGGCCGGATCGTTCGGGTCGCCGAGATCTTCGTAATACAGCTCGACTTCGCCGTGCTTGGCGAGGCCGCTACGAGTCTGCACTGGGCCTCCAGGGCTGCACCCAGCCTTTGATCGACCAGCCCTCCAGCGCGGCAAGCAGCTCGTACATGGTGGCGCCGTCGATGCTCTCCCGGATGATGTCGGCGTGGCCGGAGTGGCGGGTCAGTTCGTTGATCACGTGCAGGATGACCCAGCGCACCGACCACGACTTGATGCCCTTCGGGAAGTACGGGATATCTTGTGGGACAGGCACTTCCGCATCGAGGTCGGCGGTCTCGACCAGGTGCAGCGCGGTGGCGTTCTCGGCCTCGAGCGCCGTCAGCAGCCCGTCCAGCGTCTCGTCGGCGCGCATCGTGTGCTGATCGGCGAAATCCTTGCTGATCTGGTCGAACGGCCGGGTATCGCGGGGCGGGGCGTCCGGTGCGGCGGCGACCCGTGCCATCCAGGTGCGTTGCATGCCGGCGGCGTGCTTGACCAGTCCGCCGATCGACAATTGACTGACCGTCGGGCGCGAGCGAGCCTGCTCGTCGGTCAGGCCGTAGGCCACCGCGAAGAACGCGCTCTGGTGGAAGGCCAGGTACTCGCGCAGGGCGCTGCGTTCATCGGCGACGGGCGAGGCGAGAGCAGGCATCAGCGGTCCTTCCGGTTTCGTGTCTCAAGCCTTACACCCCTACGCCTGTCGGAGGTCGTAGGGTGCGGGAATGCGGGTCATTTCGTCGGAGTCGACGGAGCTTTTCGTGGGCCCGGTGGACGCGCCGCTGCAACTGGTTCGGGTGACGGTCAGCGGTGTCACCGAGCCGACCACGATTCGGGTCGACGGCGACGGCCTGAGCGGGTCGGCGGTCGCGCGAGGTGGTCGGGCCGACGGCCGATGCACTGTCGAGGTGCCGGTCGCCGTCGAGCATCCGGTGGTCGCGCGGCAACACACTGCGCAGGTGCACCTCGCGGACAGCGCTGAATTTTCCAAGCCGTTTGCTTTTGTTGTCGCCGAGCCCGGTTGGACGATGTTCATGATCAGCCACTTCCACTACGACCCGGTGTGGTGGAACACCCAGGGCGCCTACACCAGCCTATGGACCGAAGACCCGCCCGGAAAGTGCCGTCAGACCAACGCTTTCGAGTTGGTGCACGCGCACCTGGAAATGGCGCGCCGCGAACCGGAGTACAAGTTCGTGCTGGCCGAAGTGGACTATCTCAAGCCGTATTGGGACACCCATCCCGAAGACCGCGCCGATCTGCGCCGGCTGATCGGGCAGGACCGGGTGGAGATCATGGGCGGCACCTACAACGAACCCAACACCAACCTCACCAGTCCGGAAACGACGATCCGGAACCTGGTGCACGGCATCGGTTTTCAGCGTGACGTGTTGGGCGGTGCCCCGGCCACCGCCTGGCAGCTCGATGTCTTCGGTCACGACCCGCAGTTTCCCGGGATGGCGGCCGACGCCGGGCTGACCTCCAGTTCGTGGGCGCGGGGACCGCACCACCAGTGGGGTCCGATGCACAGCGGGGGCGGCGTGACGGGCATGCAGTTCAGCAGCGAGTTCGAATGGATCTCGCCGTCGGGCCGCGGACTGCTTACCCACTACATGCCGGCGCACTACTCGGCCGGCTGGTGGATGGACGAATCGACCACGGTGACCGAAGCCGAGCAGGCCGCCTTCGAGTTGTTCGCGGAGTTGAAGAAGGTGGCGCTGACCCGCAACGTGTTGCTGCCGGTCGGTACCGACTACACGCCACCGAACAAGTGGGTCACCGAGATTCATCGCGACTGGGCGTCGCGCTACACCTGGCCGCGGTTCGTGTGTGCGCTGCCGCGTGAGTTCTTCGCCGCGGTGCGTGCCGAATTGGACGACCGCGCCGAGACGCCGTCGCCGCAGACCCGCGACATGAACCCGATTTACACCGGCAAGGACGTGTCGTTCATCGACACCAAACAGGCCAACCGGGCCGCCGAGAACGCGGTGCTGGACGCGGAGAAGTTCGCGGTGTTCGCCGGTCTGCTCGCCGGCGCCGACTATCCGCAGGCCGCGCTGGCCAAGGCGTGGGTGCAGCTGGCTTACGGCGCACACCACGACGCGATCACCGGTTCGGAATCAGACCAGGTCTACCTCGACCTGCTGACCGGATGGCGCGACGCCTGGGAGCTTGGCCGGGCCGGCCGGGACAACTCGCTGGCGGTGTTGTCCAGCGCGGTCGACGGCAACGTGGTCGTCTGGAATACGTTGGCGCAGAATCGGACCGACATCGTCACCGCTCGCTTGGAGACGCCGGTCGGCGCGCGGGTCCGGGTGCTGGACCAGGACGGCGGCGCGCTGCCCGCGGTGGTCGAGCACGGTGGACGGTCGGTCAGCTGGCTGGCCCGCGACGTGCCGTCCCTGGGCTGGCGGGCTTACCAGCTGGTGGCCGCGGACTCGGACAGTGGCTGGGAGTCATTGGCAGGCAAGGAGATCGCGAACGAGCATTACCGGTTGACGGTCGATCTCGACCGCGGCGGCGGTGTGACGTCGCTGGTGCGCGACGGCAAACAGTTGATCGCCGAGGGTCGTGTCGGCAACGAGCTGGCTGTCTACCAGGAATACCCGGCGCATCCGACCGGCGGCGAAGGCCCCTGGCACCTGCTGCCCAAAGGGCCGGTGGTCGGCTCGTCGGAAACCCCGGCGGAGGTGCAGGCCTATCGCAGCCCGTTGGGTCAGCGGCTGGTTGTGCGCGGCCGGATCGACGAATTGTTGAGCTACACACAGACTTTGACGTTGTGGCGCGGTGTCGACCGAGTCGACTGCAGCACAACGATCGACGACTTCGTCGGCGAAGACCGGTTGCTGCGGCTGCGCTGGCCGTGCCCGGTGCCGGGCGCGATGCCGGTCAGCGAAGTCGGTGACGCCGTCGTCGGTCGTGGTTTTGCATTGCTGCACAACGACTCTGGATCGGTGGACACCGCCGAGCATCCATGGACGCTGGACAACCCGGCGTACGGCTGGTTCGGGCTGTCGTCGGCGGCCAGAGTGCGCGTCGGCGACGGTGTGCGTGCGGTGTCGGTGGCAGAGGTGGTCGCCCCGACCGAGCCGATCGGCGGCCGGTTGGCGCGCGACCTCGTGGTGGCGCTGGTGCGGGCCGGCGTCACGGCGACCTGCAGTAGCGCCGACAAGCCGCGCTACGGGCATCTCGACGTCGACTCCAACCTGCCCGACACCCGGATAGCGCTGGGCGGGCCGGACCAGAACGTGTTCACCAAAGCGGTTCTGGCCGTCTCGGATTCGGCCTACACCCGCGAGATCGAGCAGCAGCTCGCCAAGACCGGCCGGGCCCGGGTGTGGGTACCCGCCGCCGCGCCGTTGAGCGAGAGCTGGGTTCCGGGCGCCGACCTGCGCGACGCACGGGCACTGCCGGTGCTGGTAATCGCCGGACGCGACGACGCGCACCTCGCGGCAGCGGTCGCGTCGGTGGCCGACGATCTCGCCGACGCCGAGATCGTCGTCACCCAGCACGCACCGGCGGGCCGGCAACGCTTCGAATCGCGCACGGTCGCATTGTGCAACCGTGGCGTGCCCAGCTTCGCCGTCGAATCCGACGGCACCTTGCACACTGCGCTGATGCGGTCCTGCACCGGCTGGCCGTCCGGGGTCTGGATCGACGAGCCGCGGCGCACCGCGCCCGATGGTTCCAACTTCCAATTGCAGCACTGGACACACGTTTTCGACTATGCGCTGGTCTGCGGCGCCGGCGACTGGCGGCATGCCGAGTTGCCGGATCGCAGCGCCGAGTTCTCTCACCCACTGCGGGCCGTGACGGCGGTGGATTCGGGTGGCGGGCTGCCGGCGACCGGATCCCTGTTGCAGGTCGAGCCGGCCGGCGCGGTGCAGCTTGGCGCGCTGAAAGCCGCCGGCAACCCACTGGCGCGCGGCAGCGCGCATGCCGTCGACGCCGGCCATGTGGCGATCCGGCTGGTCGAAACCCGCGGCGGTGACGCCGATGTCGTCGTGCGCTCGCCGCTGGGCACGGTGTCGGAACTGCGGGCGGCCGATCTGCTGGAGCAGCCGCAGGGCCGTAGTCACCTCAGCACGTTGCACGGTCACCAGATCGGCACCGCGCTGGCGCGCCTCGACCTGCCACGTCTGCTGGACGCGGAGGATGCCGCGTTGGCCCCTGACGCCGAGATCGCGCAACCGCTGTACGCGCGGTACTGGCTACACAATCGCGGGCCGGCGCCGCTGGGCGGGCTGCCCGCCGTCGCCCATCTACACCCGCATCAGCTCAGCGCCACAGCGGGTTCCGAGGTGACCATGCGCCTGACCGTCGCCAGCGACAGCAGCGACGCAGCACTGGCCGGAGATGTGACGCTGATCTGTCCGCCCGGCTGGTCGGCCAAGCCCGCCACGCTGCCGTTCGCGCTGCCACCCGGCGAGCACCTGGAAGCCGACGTCATCGTGAAAACGCCGAAGGGCGCCGGGCCCGGCCTCTATCCGGTTCGGGCGCAGCTGCAAGTCACCGATGCCAAGGCGCCGGCAGCCTGGCGTCAGGTGGTCGAAGACGTCGCTTTGATCTCCGTCGGCGGAACCGATGACAGCGGCCTTGTCTACCTGACCGACGAGCCGGCTGATGTCGTTGTGGCTGCTGGCAATTCGGCTCGGCTGACCGCCAAAGTCGGCACCGACGCGTGCGCCGACCTCAGTCTGGAGGCGCACCTGATCAGCCCCTGGGGGACGTGGGAGTGGATTGGCCCGCCAGTGCTGGGCGCGGTGCTGCCGGCCGGCGGCACCGTCGAACTCGGCTTCGACGTGAGCCCGCCGGCCTGGGTGCAGCCAGGCCAGTGGTGGGCGCTGATCCGGATCGGCTGCGCCGGCCGGCTGGTGTACTCGCCCGCGGTGAAAGTGACCGTGCAATGAATGTTGCTGCGACAGTGGACGGTGTTCCGGTCCCGATCGACGAGGTCGACTCCCGCGAAGCGCGGCTGCGCGGCGGAGCGTTGGCCGTTGCGCTGCCGATGCCCGGCACCAGCGAGGGCAGGCAGCTACGGCGCTGGCTGACCCAGCTGATCGTGACCGAACGCGTGGTCGCCGCCGAGGCCGCGGCCCGCGGCCTGAGCGCAGACGACGCGCCGGCCGAGGACGAGCTGCTGCCCGACGTCACCGCCCGGCTGGAGATCGGCAGCATCGCCGCGGCGGCCCTGGCCGACCCCGGCGCGCGGGCGCTATTCGTTTGCGTCACCGCCGATGTCGAGGTCGGCGACGCCGACATCGCCGCCTACCACGACCGAAACCCATTGCGCTTCGCCGAGTCTCGACCAGACCGGTACGGCTGGCGCGCTGCAGCCGCCACTGCGCCAATGCTGGCGGAAGTCCATTCGAGGATCGCCGAGCATCTGCGGGCCGCAGCCCGCCGACGGGCCTTCCGGGTCTGGCTCGATCGACGCCGGGCCGAGTTGGTTCGGCTGGCACCCGGATACGAGCATCCCGGCGACCCACGTCAACCCGACAACACCCACCGGCACTGAACCCGATGCTGACCCTGGCCCTCGACATCGGCGGCACCAAGATCGCCGCCGGACTCATCGACCCGGCCGGTGGGCTGGTGCACACCGCCATCAGGCCAACACCGAAAGACCGAGAAGCAGAGCATGTTTGGGGCGTAGTCAACGCGATGATCGTCGACGCGGCCCGGGTTGCCAACGGTAAGATCCGCGCGGTCGGTATCGGCAGCGCGGGCCCCATCGATGCCGCCGCCGGAACCGTCAGCCCGATCAACATCGCTTCCTGGCAAGGGTTTCCACTGCGCGACCGGGTCGCGGCCGCGACGCCCGGCGTGCCGGTGCGGCTGGCCGGTGACGCCATCTGCATGGCGCTCGGTGAGCACTGGCGCGGCGCGGGTCGCGGTGCGAGTTTCATGCTCGGCATGGTCGTGTCGACCGGTGTCGGCGGGGGGTTGGTGCTCGACGGGGTGCCGTATCACGGGCGCACCGGCAACGCCGGTCACGTCGGCCACGTCGTCGTCGAACCCGACGGCCAGCTGTGCTCCTGCGGTGGCCACGGTTGCGTGGAGACCGTGGCGTCCGGACCGTGGATGACCCGGTGGGCGCTGGCCAACGGCTGGGCAGCACCACCCGGCGCCGACGCCTCGACCCTGGCCGATGCGGCCGATGCCGGTGACCCGGTCGCGCGGAAGGCATTTCAACGCGGCGCCACCGCGCTGGCGGCAATGATCGCCTCGGTCGGCGCGGTATGCGACCTGGATCTCGTCGTCATCGGCGGGGGAGTGGCCAAGTCCGGATCGACACTGTTCGGCCCGCTCGAAGCCGCGCTGGCCAACTACACGGGGCTGAGCTTTATCCGCGGTCTGCGGGTGATGCCGGCCGCATTGGGTGGTGACGCCGGCCTGATCGGTGCCGCAGCGCTCGTCTCGTCCGTCACGTGAGTGGCTCAGCCTGACCAGGTGTCGGTGTGCCCGCCTCTGAGCGAATTCTCCGGCGATGTCGTACCGGCATGCGAGATTCCGGCGATGAAGACGCTGCGTGGTATCGAGCTGCGGTACGTCCTCACGATGCACCTGGCGAGGCACGGCCGGTCAACCATCCGAGAGCTTGTCGACGCGCTGGCTTTCCACGGGTTTGCGGCTGACAGCCCGGCCAATAAATCGGTGTCGGATGCGTTGCGGTGGGAGCGCCGACGAGGGAGGGTTCGTCGCATCGGGCGTGGGGTCTACGGACCCGGCCAGATGCCGCGCGGCACCGAGCATCGGATTCGTCAACGTGAATTGGCTCTGCGCGCCGAGACAATTCGCTCAGAGGCGGGCACATCGGCATATTCCTCTGAGCTGGCCGGTTGAGACTGGGCGTTTTGGCTGATAAAGACAGTCCACGGTATGGTGGTCGGCGATCCACCGAAGACCGTCGGTCATCGAGCAATCGGTTGAAGGTCCGGGAATTCCCGGCGGCCCACGCAGGAGGACGAGGCAGACTTTCGTTTGGCGCGAGCTGACGGAAATCCACGCCCCGACCGCATCCTGCGTCGGGGCGTTCGTTGTTTCCGGGCCGAGAACCCAAGGAGGAATGCATGGCCCAGGCTGAGAAGGCCACAGCCGTTGCAGACATCGCGGAGCAGTTCAAGAGCTCTACCGCGACCGTGATCACCGAGTATCGCGGTCTGACGGTCGCCAACCTCGCCGAGCTGCGCCGGTCGCTGTCTGGTTCGGCGACCTACTCGGTCGCCAAGAACACGCTGATCAAGCGGGCCGCGTCGGAAGCCGGGATCGAGGGGCTCGACGAGCTGTTCGTCGGACCGACCGCGATCGCGTTCGTCAGCGGCGAGGCCGTTGACGCGGCCAAGGCGATCAAAAAGTTCGCCAAGGACCACAAGGCGCTGGTCATCAAGGGCGGCTACATGGACGGTCACGCGCTGACCGTCTCCGAGGTCGAGCGCATCGCTGACCTGGAATCCCGCGAAGTCCTGCTCGCCATGCTGGCCGGAGCGATGAAGGCCAACCTGTCCAAGGCGGCCGGGCTGTTCAACGCGCCCGCCTCGCAGGTGGCCAGGCTTGCTGCCGCACTGCAAGAGAAGAAGGCCGCCGAGGCTCCCGCCGAAGCTGCCGCACCCGAAGCCGCGGCTCCTGCCGCAGAGGCCCCCGCCGCCGAGGCGGAGCCGACCGAAACACCAGCGGAATCACCCGCCGAAACCACCGAATAACCCCGTAACCATCTAGGAAGGACCCACACCATGTCCAAGCTGTCCACTGACGAATTGCTCGACGCCTTCAAGGAACTGACCTTGCTCGAGCTCTCGGAGTTCGTGAAGAAGTTCGAGGAGACCTTCGAGGTCACCGCTGCCGCCCCGGTCGCCGTGGCCGCTGCCGGCCCCGCCGCCGGTGGCGCGCCTGCCGAGGCCGCCGAGGAGCAGTCCGAGTTCGACGTGATCCTCGAGGCCGCCGGTGACAAGAAGATCGGCGTCATCAAGGTTGTGCGTGAGATCGTCTCGGGCCTGGGCCTGAAAGAGGCCAAGGACCTTGTCGATGGTGCGCCCAAGCCGGTTCTGGAGAAGGCCCCCAAGGAGGCCGCCGACGAGGCCAAGGCCAAGCTCGAGGCCGCCGGCGCCAGCGTCACCGTCAAGTAGTCGTTTCGCGAAAACCCCCGGAGTCGACTCGGCTCCGGGGGTTTCGTTTATCTAGCGCTGAATTGACGCCTGCTGCGACTTTCGCACCAGCTCAGGCGAATCACCCAGCGCGACAAGCAGATTCGTCGTCATGGCGGCAAGCACCGGCCCGACTGCACTGCCCTGCTCGCCGTAGGAACCGGCGAGCTCGAGCATGACGAAGCCGTGAATCGCGGCCCAGAACTGCGCGGCCGTCGCGACCACGGTGGCATCGTCGGAGGGTGAACCGCTGATGCGCCCGGCCTGCATTGAGCGGTGTACACCGCGCACGACGTGGGCGAAGCTGGGGTAGTGGTCGTTGATCTCGGCCAGGGTCAAGGTGAGGACGTTGTGCGCCGGCGCGTTGATGCCGTGCGCGCTGGTGCTGCCGAACATCAACCGGTACATGTGCGGACACTCGATCGCGTAGCGGCGATAGGCCACCCCGGTGGCCATCAGGTCGGCGACCGGGTCGTCGGTCGGAGGCATCGTCATCGCGCCATCGAATTGCCGCAACCCCTCTTCGGCGATTGCGGCGATCAACCCGGGCATGCCGCCGAAATAGGTGTACACCGCCATCGTCGACGTCCCCGCCGCGCTGGCGATCTTGCGAGTCTGCAACCCGTCGGGACCGTCGTGGTTGAGGATGCCGACGGCGACGCGCACCAACTCATCGCGCACATTGCGCTCGGTCTGAGAACTCATCGTTGAACATCTTGACATAGCAGGCCCCGGATCGGTATAACAGTGGAATATCAATGTTATGAAGGCTTGGAGGCCGAAGTGAGCACAACCGCCACCGCCGCACCAGCGAACCCGTATCTCGACGACTTCCTGGCGCCGGTCAGCACCGAGGTCACCGCGACCGACCTGCCGGTTACCGGACACATCCCCGACTTCCTCGACGGGCGTTACCTGCGTAACGGTCCCAATCCCGTCGCCGAGGTCGACCCCGCCACCTATCACTGGTTCACCGGCGACGGCATGGTGCATGGAGTTGGCCTGCAGGGCGGCAAAGCCGGCTGGTACCGCAATCGCTGGGTTCGCAGCGCGGCTGTCCGGGCGGCCCTGGGCGAACCCGCGGCCGCCGCACGCAACCTGCGGGCCGGAATGCAGGCGCTTGGCGCCAACACCAACGTGCTGGCCCATGCCGGTAAGACGCTGGCACTCATCGAAGGCGGGGTGGCCAATTACGAACTCACCGACGAACTCGACACCGCCGGCGCCTGCGATTTCGACGGAACCCTCACCGGCGGCTATACCGCTCACCCGCATCGCGACCCGCACACCGGCGAACTGCACGCGGTGTCCTACTCCTTTGCCCGCGGCAAGACCGTGCAGTATTCGGTGATCGACACGAACGGCCACGCCCGTCGCACGGTCGACATCGAGGTTTCGGGATCGCCGATGATGCACGACTTCTCGCTGACCGAGAAATATGTAGTGCTCTACGACCTGCCGGTAACCCTGGATCCGATGCAGGTGCTGCCGAAGAAGATGCCCAGGTGGATGCGGCAGCCGGCCAAGTTGGTGGCCCAGGCCGTGGTTGGGCAGATGCCGGTGCCCGGGCCGATCGCGGCGATGATCAATCGCAACGAGCGCTCCGCCTACCAGCTGCCGTACGCGTGGAATCCGAACTACCCGGCGCGCATCGGCGTCATGCCCCGCGACGGCGGCAACAGCGACGTGCGGTGGTTCGAGATCGAGCCCTGCTACGTCTACCACCCGCTGAACGCCTACTCCGAGGTCCGCAACTCCCACGAAGTGCTGGTGCTCGACGTGGTGCGCTACGACCGGATGTTCGACCGCGATCGTCGTGGACCCGGCGACTCTGCGCCCACCTTGGACCGATGGACGATCAACCTCACCACCGGAGCAGTCACCAGCGAACGCCGCGACGACCGGTCGCAGGAGTTTCCCCGGATCAACGAGACGCTGCTGGGCAGCCGGCATCGCTTCGGCTACACCGTGCGAACCGGCGGCGGCTTCGTCGACTCAGGCAGATCGAAAATGTCGTCGGCGTTGTACAAGCACGACTACCAGTCCGGGTCGAGCCTGGTGGCTCCGCTCGATCCCGAGTTGCTGCTCGGCGAGATGTCATTCGTTCCCCGGCCTGCCGCGGACGCCGCCACCTCGGCCGAGGACGACGGGGTCCTGATGGGTTACGGCTATCACCGTGGACGTGACGAGGGCCAGCTGGTGCTGCTCGACGCCCAAACCTGCGAGTCGGTGGCGACGGTCCATTTGCCGCAGCGCGTGCCCATGGGTTTTCACGGAAACTGGGCTCCGCGGGACTGAGCGAAACTCGCCTACCTGTGCGCTACAGTGACTCAAGCCACAAGCTGGTCTTGGGCTGCCATGAGCATCGTCAGCGGGAGGGTTTCGCATGGGCATCGGTATCTCGGTCGAAGGACTGACCAAGTCCTTCGGGTCCCAGCGAATCTGGGAAGACGTCACGATGGAGGTCCCGGAGGGCGAGGTCAGCGTGTTGCTGGGCCCGTCGGGTACCGGTAAGTCGGTCTTCTTGAAGTCGCTGATCGGCCTGCTGCGCCCCGAGCGCGGCTCGATCGTCGTCGACGGCACCGACATCACGGAGTGCTCGGCCAAAGAGCTCTACGACATCCGCACCCTGTTCGGCGTCATGTTCCAGGACGGCGCTCTGTTCGGGTCGATGAACCTGTATGACAACACCGCGTTCCCGTTGCGTGAGCACACCAAGAAGAAGGAAAGCGAGATCCGTGACGTCGTCATGGAGAAGCTGGAGATGGTGGGTCTGGGCGGGGACGAGAAGAAGTTCCCCGGTGAGATCTCCGGTGGTATGCGCAAGCGTGCCGGCCTGGCCCGCTCACTGGTGCTGGACCCGCAGATCATTCTCTGTGACGAGCCCGACTCCGGTCTGGACCCGGTCCGTACCGCCTACCTGAGCCAGTTGCTGATCGACATCAACGCCCAGATCGACTGCACGATCCTGATCGTCACGCACAACATCAACATCGCCCGTACCGTGCCGGACAACATGGGCATGTTGTTCCGCCGCAAGCTGGTCATGTTCGGCCCGCGCGAGGTGCTGTTGACCAGCGACGAGCCGGTCGTCAAACAGTTCCTCAACGGTCGTCGTATCGGCCCGATCGGTATGTCGGAGGAAAAGGACGAGGCCACCATGGCCGAGGAGCAGGCCCACTTGGAGGCCGGCCACCACGACGGTGGCACCGACGAGGTTGAGGGCGTGCCGCCGCAGATCACCGCGACACCGGGCATGCCGGAGCGCAAGGGAGCTCA
>NZ_JBAPMI010000008.1:0-9994 GCF_049278535.1 Mycobacterium sp.
CGCCCAGCCTGAAGCCGACCCGGACGGGCGCAGGGGCTGCCGCGAGCAGCTCCGCCGCCCGCGGGTCGTCCAGCCCGGCCACCGCCACCCGGCCGCGCAGTACGGCGGCCTTGGCCGCGGCGTACTCGTCCATGGTGGCGTGCCAGTCCAAATGATCTTCGGCGACGTTGAGCACCACCCCGGCCTCGGGTCGCAGCGACGGCGCCCAGTGCAGCTGAAAGCTGGACAGCTCGACGGCCAGCACGTCGGCGGGTTCACGCAACACGTCCAGCACCGGGCTGCCGATATTGCCGCACAGCCGACTGTTCATGCCCGCGGCGACGAGCATGGCGTGCAGCATCGACGTGGTGGTGGTCTTGCCGTTGGTGCCGGTTACCGCCAGCCAGCGCCGCGGCGAGCCGTAATGACCGCCCTGGTCGAGCCGCCACGCCAGCTCGACGTCACCCCAGACCGGCACACCGGCGGCCGCGGCGGCAGTGGGCACAAGCGCGGTGGGCGGGAAACCCGGGCTGGTGACCACCAGGGCGTAGTCGGCGATGTGCTTCGCGGCGGTCGCCGAATCCGCCGTCGCCGTACCGGCCTCGGCGAACTGGCGACGGGTAGTGGGGTCGTCGTCGCACAGCGTCGTCGCAGCGCCCAGCGCGGCGAGAGCCGCCAGCACCGCACGGCCGGTCACGCCGCCCCCCGCGACCAGCACCGGCGCTCCGGCCGACAGCGAATCGAGCGCGGGGTCGGGGCTCATTGGCGCCGCTCCTCGGCGCCTTTCCGGATCGCACTGCCCTGTTGATCGTCGCCGACGCGCCTCATGTCAGCCGCCGCCGGTGGCGGCCAACCACTCGCTGTAGAACAGAGCGACGCCCAGACCGCAGCTGATCGCGGTAAGCAGCCAGAACCGAATGATCACGGTGGTTTCGGCCCAGCCGACCAACTCGAAGTGGTGATGGAAGGGCGCCATCCGGAACACCCGGCGCCCGGTCGTCCGGAAAGCGACAATCTGCAGCACCACCGAGACGATCTCCGCGACGAACAGCGAGCCCAGCACAACCGCCAGGATTTCGGTGCGGCTGGTCACCGAGATGCCGGCGATGATGCCGCCCAGCGCCAGCGATCCGGTATCACCCATGAAGATCTTGGCCGGCGCGGCGTTCCACCACAGAAACCCGATGCACGCACCAGCGGTCGAGGCGGCGATGATCGCCAGATCCAGCGGGTCGCGCACGTTGTAACACCCCAAGCCGGGGGCGGTCGCACAGGCGTTGCGATACTGCCAAAACGTGATCAGCACATAGGCGGCGGTGACCATGGCCATCGAGCCCGCGGCCAAGCCGTCCAAGCCGTCGGTGAAGTTGACCGCGTTGGACCAGGCGCTGACGAGGAGCACGCAGAACAACACGAAGATCGCGGGAGCCAGTGTGACGGTGGCGATTTCGCGCACATACGACAGATCCGAGGTGCCCGGTGTCAGGCCCGCCTCGTTGCGGAATTGCAGGACTAGTATTCCCACCAGGATCGCGGCGGTGATCTGTCCGACGGTCTTGGCGGTTTTATTCAGACCCAGGTTGCGTGAGCGCCGGATCTTGATCAGGTCGTCGACGAATCCGACCGCGCCCAGCGTGGTGGCCAGGAAGAGCACCAGCAGACCCGAGGCCGACGGGCCGTAACCGTTGAACGCCAGGCCGAGCAGATGGGTGCCTAGGTAACCCGCCCAGATGCCGGCCAGGATCGCGACGCCGCCCATCGACGGTGTGCCACGCTTGGTCTTGTGGCTCGGTGGGCCGTCCTCACGAATCTCTTGGCCGAAGCCCTGCCGGTTGAACAGCCGGATCAGCATCGGGGTCAGCAAGATGGACACCGTCAGCGAAATCGCGACGGCGATGAGGATGTCGATCATCGGCTATCGCCCTGGCCGTCGACCCGGTCGGCGGCCAGCGAATCGGCCAACGTCCCAAGACCTGCGGAGTTGGAGGCTTTGACCAGTACCACGTCCCCAGGCTGCAGTTCAGCCCGCAGCAGGGCCAGGGCAGCGTCGGCGTCGGCGACGATGGCGGCTTCTGGTTCCCCTTCTGAGCCGCGGGCCCCTTCCATGACCGCGCCCTGGTGCATGGCGCTCATAGACCTCCCCGTTCCGACGACAATGAGTCGAGACACATCTAATCGCACCGCCAGCCTGCCGATGCGGTCATGCTCGGATATCGCGTCGTCGCCGAGCTCGGCCATCTCGCCCAGCACCGCCCAGCTGCGCCGACGCTCTCCCCCGCCGCCGGCCGATATCCAGGCCAGTGCCTGCAGTCCAGTGCGCATCGAGTCCGGGTTGGCGTTGTAGGCGTCATCGATGACCGTCACCCCGTCGGTGCGAGTGCTGACCTGCATCCGGTGACCCGACACCGGGCCGGCACCGGCCAGCGCTTCGGCCACCTGTGCGGCGGCGGCACCGCATTCCAGCGCGACGGCAACCGCGCACAACGCGTTGCTGATCTGGTGGTCGCCGTGCACCGCGAGGCGGACGTCGACGGTGCCGCCCGCCGAGTGCAGGGTGAACTGTGGCCTGGCCAGCTCGTCGAGCGTCGCCGGCCCGGCCCACACGTCGGTCTGGCCGTTCCGGCTGACCCGCACGACCCGGGCCGCGGTCACGTCGGCCATCGCCGCCACCGCCGGGTCGTCGACATTGAGCACAACCACCCCGGACCGCGGAACCGATTGCGGCAGCTCGGATTTTGTCTTTGCAATAGCGTCGCGCGAGCCGAACTCGCCGAGGTGCGCGGTGCCGACGTTGAGCACCACCCCGATAGCCGGCGGCGCGATCGCCGCCAGTGCGGCGATGTTACCGGGATGACGCGCCGACAGCTCGAGGATCAGGTAGTCGGTGCTCGCGGTGGCACGCAGCACCGTCCACGGGTGACCGAGTTCGTTGTTGAACGACCCGGGCGGGGCCACCACCTCGCCGAGCGGGGCGAGCGCGGCGGCCATCAGATCTTTGGTCGACGTCTTGCCCGACGAACCGGTTATCCCGATGATCGTCAGACCCCCGGCCACCAGCTCGGTGGCCACCGCGGCCGCGAGTTTGGCCAACGCCGCCAGCACGGCGGCGCCCGATCCGTCGGTGTCGTACTCGAGCACACCGGCGCGGCTTTCTGCCGCCGTCGGGTCGGGAGCGACGACGATCGCCGGAACCCCGACCGGTCTGGCGGCCAGCACCGCCACCGCTCCGGCGGCCACCGCCGAGGCCGCGTGGTCGTGGCCGTCGACACGAGCACCGGGCAGCGCGAGGAACAAACCGCCGGAAGTGACTTTGCGAGAGTCGAATTCGACGGTTCCGGTGACGTGCACACGTGCCGCGTCCTCAGCAGAGATATCGGCCAACTCACCACCGACGATGGCAGCAATCTGCGCAACGGTGAGGTCGATCATGGGCGCCGCCCCTCGAGCGCGGCGGCCAGCTCAACCCGATCGTCGAAGGGCTGGGTGTGCCCGGCGCGGGTCTGACCGGTCTCGTGGCCCTTGCCGGCGATCAGCACCACGTCGCCGGCTGCCGCCCAGGCCACCGCGTGGTCGATCGCCTCGCGCCGGTCGCCGATCTCGACGACGCTCGCCGCGGTGCCGGCTTCGGTTGCGCCGGAAAGGATCTCGCGGCGAATCGACGCCGGATCTTCGCTGCGGGGGTTGTCATCGGTGATTACCACCAGGTCGGCCAACTCGGCGGCGACGCGGCCCATCGGCGCTCGTTTGCCCGGATCGCGATCGCCGCCGGCGCCGAACACCACCGCCAGACGGCTGGTCGGGCGGCGCAGCGTCCGCAAAACCTCCTGTAGCGCGCCCGGCTTGTGCGCGTAGTCGACCAGGGCCAAGAAGTTCTGACCGCGGTCGATCCGCTCGAGCCGTCCGGGCACCTGGGTGTGCCGGAGCCCGGTTGACGCCTGTTCGGGGGAAACCCCGACGGCGTCGAGAACTGCCAGTGCGACAAGGCAATTGGCGACGTTGTAGTCGCCCGGTAGCGCGATTCTGAGCCGGTGGTGTACACCGGCCGGGTCGACGGCGGTGAACTCCTGCTCGCCGGCCTCGGCGGTAATGGCTTCAGCGTGCCACTCCGCGGGCCGACCCTTCGTGCTGACCGTGGTCGCCTTGTCGGCGCGGTGTGCCATCGAACGGCCGGCATCGTCGTCGACGCACACCACCGCGCGGTGGGCGTGCAGCGGCGACGCCGGGTCGAACAACCGCGCCTTGGCCTCGAAGTAGTCCTGCATCGTCGGGTGGAAGTCGAGGTGATCGCGCGACAGGTTGGTGAACGCACCCACCGCGAAGTGGATGCCGTCGACGCGGCCCAGTGTCAGCGCGTGACTGGAAACCTCCATCACCACGGTGTCCACGCCGCGCTCAGCCATCACCGCCAGCAGGGCCTGCAGCGCGGGCGCCTCGGGCGTGGTCAGCGTGCTCGGAATGTCGGCGCCGTTGATGCGCAGGCCGACGGTGCCGATCACCCCCACCGTTCGGCCGGCCGACCGCAGACCGGCTTCGATCAGGTAGGTCGTCGTGGTCTTGCCCGACGTCCCGGTGACCCCGATGACAGTCAGGTGCTCGGACGGACGCCCGTACACGGTGGCGGCAAGCTCCCCCAGAACCCTGCGGGGTTCGGGATGGACGAGGACGGGCACCGTGCCGGCGTCGCGGTTCAGCTGCGCAAAGCCGGCCCCGTCGGTGAGCACGGCGACGGCCCCGCTTTCGATCGCGTCGCCGTAGAAGCGGGCGCCGTGTGTCGACCCGCCGGGCAGCGCGGCGAACAGGTCGCCGGGTTGGACGTCTTGAGCGCGCAGAGTCACGCCGGTGATCGGCAAATCCGACGCGGAGCTGCCTTCGGCGGGCACCGCGCCCACCTGAGCGGCCAGCGTCGACAACGGGACGCCGGCGCCGGTGGTGGGACGTAGCGCCTCGGGCAACGCCATCACCTCCGTCCGCCGCCTGGTCCGGACGCCGGGGTCAGCGCCTCCATCAGCCCTGACACCTTATCGAGCGGGAGGATTTCGGCCGAACGCCGTCAGGACTTGAACGACAAGTAGAGGACGACGACATCGATGCTGAAAAACGCGAACGCGGCCAGCGGAATCAGGAAACCCCAGCCGCGCTTGGCGGTCCGGATCGAAGCGATGATGGTCAACAGCGAGACCAAGGGCGCACCGAAAAACAACAAGATCATGACGAGAACCGGCGGACCCTGACGCGGGCAGTCCTGGTAGGCGCAACGGTCGGTGCCCATCGCGCCCCCGAAGGCGACCAGCATGACTACTAACGCGCCGGGCACCGTCAGCAGCGCCAAGATCCACGTCACTACCGAGCGAACGCGGTGCCCAGAGCGTCCTTCCCGTACGCTATTTGGCAATTGGCTTGCAGCAGAAAGCATCTCAAGGTCTCGTGGTCGACGTCGGAGCGTCAGCCTCGCTCATTCGACAGTCAGACTTCCCGGAGAAAATCGTCTGCTTGGCGGTACCGAACTCAAACTCAACACCGTCGGGGCCGGAGATGGTCAGATCTTTGTTTCCGGGCTGGTCCACGAAGACGTGCAGCGTGGTGGCACCGAAGCGCGCGGCGCCGTCCTTGACGATGTCAACCGCCCGCTGCCACTGGTCGTCGGGGATCGCCTTGTCGAACACGATGTAGTAGTACGCCTGCTTGCCGCGGGTCCACACGTAATCGCCGCCACAGCCGCGCCAGCTGTCCTCCTTGACATGCCAGCGCATCCCCGTCGTCAGGGCAGCGATGTTGCCGGCCATCTGATTCATCGCAGCCGAATACTCGGCCTTGGCCGCTTCTAACGAGGGCTTGGCGCGTAACCCGTTCTCCAGTTCCGCAACCCGCTGCGGCCCCGGATTGCCATTCGTTCCAGGATCCGTTGCACCGCAACCGAAAACTGACATGCACACCACCACCATCCATACACTCCATGCGGCCATCCGGACGGTCATCATCGCCCCGGATGCGGATACGGGGTCAACGGCGTCGGCGCCATCACCAATTGCTTTCCACCGTCGGGCAAATCGGCAATCCCGGCGGCCACCACCGCCAGGTTGTAGCCCGACATTCTCAATTGATCGCCGCCCGGAGCCGACGCCGCACGGGGATAGTCGGCGTGACTGTGCACGCCTTCCCGATTGACACCGTCCGGACTCAGCCCGGCTTGCGAGGACAGTTCGGGCATCATCCCACCGTACGGATCTTGGCCCCAGCCATGCAGAGGCGCGAGCGGCGCCACTTCAGGAATCCAGTCGTCGCCAGGAGGTGCCCGCATAACGAACGCGTGTCCGTTGGCCAGCCCGAGCTGACTGGGGCTCTCCAACTCCAGACCCGGCGAACCGTAGAACACCGCGTCATTGACCGGATGCAAGCCCTGCGCGTTGAGCTGTTGCAGAGCAAGCGAGGCTGTCAGCGACCCGTAGCTGTGCCCGAACAGACTGAGATGCGCGTTCGGATTGCCGGCATGCAGCTGCTGAAGATATGGCGCCAACGCGGCCGCCCCACCTTGCGCGCGTTCGTCATTGACGGTGCGCCAGAAATCACGCGGGCCGCCGGTATTGATCGGGTTCGCCGGTGGGTCGTACCCCATCCATGCGATGGTCACCACCGAACCCGGGATGCCGAGGCGGTCAAGCTGCTTTTGCGCGGTGTCCCGCAAATTGCTGGCCTCGGTGACCATGCCGGGTAGCGAATCCTTGGTGCTGGAGCCGAGTCCGGGGACAGTCACCGAAATGTCGGTAGCGGTATCGGGGTTGCCGACCGCCACCGCCGCGCGGACCTTTTGGCTCGGATCCGTCGGAATCTCGAGTTGGGTCAGGTAGGTCTCCGGGGCCCGCCCTAGCGCATCGTCGATGGCGTCGAATTCGCCCGCCCGGTACTTGGCTGCGTTCAATTGATTGTCGAGGTCCTGGAGCCAGCGCTGATCTCCACTTTGTCGCGCCCGATCAGCCTGCGCTTCAAGGTCTTTGATGTGCGCATTCAGTTTTGCCCGCTCTTCACGCACCCGTTCCTGGTTGGCATCGCTTTCACGCTGGGTCGGGGTCAGTCCGCCAGGACCGACCGGTGGACCGGAATTGGGCGGAATGGCGGAGTCGCCGTCGGCCATGTTGATCGCGCTGGCCAGTTCCTCGTCGACGGCGTTGGCTTCGGCCAGAATCGCGTCAAGCCGTGGCTGTAGCTGTATTTCGGCGATAATCGCTTCTGCGGGCAGACAATTGGACGTTGGGACCACTCGGTTGCTCATTGGGTCGATCGCCATGCTCAACGCGGCGGCGTCGCGGCGCAAAGCCCGTAGGTCTGACTGCACATGCTCGATGCCGTCGGCAGCCTGGTCGGCGGCACGGGCCACCGCGAGCGCCTCGTTGCCATGGGTGTCGAGGTCCACGCGGATGGTGGCATTGGCGTGTTTTCGGGCTTCGGCCGTTGCGCCTTCCCAAGTGTCGAACACCGCCAGCGAACTCAATTCACGCGACGCATCCAGGGTGGCCTGACCGCGGGCATTCGCCGCCTGGAACACCTCGCGCACCGCGGCGGCGTTCCACCGATCGATATCGGCCACCGTCAGCGTCACGACTCAGGGGCAGGGTGCACTGCGCGGAGCCTCTCGACGTTCTCATTCTCGAGCGCCGTGAAATCGATGCCGTCGTTGTTCAGCGCCAGCGCATGATCGCCGACACTGGTCAGCAGTCTGCGTGAGGTCTCCAACCAGGCAGCCGTCCTGATCTGCAGCGCCGCCCCAGAGCTGCCCACCCAGCCGGACTGGGCCGCAGCGATCCGGCTGTCCGACGACATGTGCGCACTCGCCAGATCGTCGCCCTGGCCGGCTACCTGCGCCGCCGAGACCGCCAACGCTTCAATGTCGACCCGAAAATTCTCGCCTGCCACCATCGCCGTCACCTCCGCTGTGCCTCGTCATTCTCCCACAACGGCGCCAGGCGGCCAGTCGCAATTCACTGCCTGGCTACATGGCCTGCAGCGTCAGCGGTGGACCGGGATCAGGTGACAGCGGGACATTTCCGCGCTGCAGCAGCCAGCCCGCGATGTTGTGAAACAGCGGGGCCGCCGAATGGCCGGGCGTCCCGTCGGAGTTGGCCGCCGGGTTGTCCATCATGATGCCGATGACGTAACGCGGGTCGTCGGTGGTCGCCATGCCCGCGAAGGTGATCCAGTAGACGTTGTCGTAGTAGCAGCCGCACGCCGGGTTGATCTGCTGCGCCGTCCCGGTCTTGCCGGACACCTGATAGCCGTCGACGGCCGCCGCCGGGCCGGTGCCCTGCTGGTTGCCGGTCGGGTCACGCTGCACCACGCCGCGCAACATGTTGCGCACGGTTCGTGCGGTCTCCGCCGAGACCACCCGAACACCTTGCGGGCGCGGCTCTTCGGTGTGAGCGCCGTCGGCTCCGACGGTTGCCTTGATGATCCGTGGTGGCATTCGCACGCCGTCGTTGGCGATTGCCTGGTACATGCCGGTCATCTGCAACAGGGTCATCGAAAGACCTTGGCCGATCGGCAAGTTGGAGAACGTGCTGCCCGACCACTGGTCGATCGGCGGCACCAGACCCTCGCTTTCACCGGGCAGCCCCACCCCGGTGCGCTGGCCGAGCCCGAACTTGCGGACCATGTCGTAGTAGCGCTGCGGTCCGACGCGCTGCGCGAGCATCAGCGTGCCCACATTGGACGATTTACTGAACACACCGGTGGTGGTGTACGGCGCGACGCCGTGGTTCCAGGCGTCGTGGACCGTCACCCCCCCCATGTTGATCGAGCCCGGAACCTGCAGCACCTCATCAGGATTGGACAGGCCGTACTCGATCAGCGAGGCGGCGGTGACAACCTTGTTCACCGACCCGGGCTCGAACGGCGAGGACACCGGCAGGTCGCCCAGCTCTTTCTTGCCCTGACGACCGATGTCCTGAGACGGGTCGAAGGTGTTGTCGTTGGACATCGCCAGCACTTCGCCGGTCTTGGCATCCAGCACGACCGCCGAGACATTGCGCGCCCCGGACAGATTCTTGGCCTGCTGCACTTGCTGCTGGACGTAGAACTGAATGTCGTCGTCGATGGTCAGCTGGACCGTGGCGCCGTTGACCGCCTGATGCTGGTTGCGGTAGCTGCCAGGGATCACCACACCGTCGGAGCCGCGGTCGTAGGTGACCGAGCCGTCGGTGCCGGCCAGTTCGGCGTCCATGGAATCTTCCAGACCCAGCAGACCGTGTCCGTCCCAGTCGATTCCGCCGACGACGTTGGCCGCCAGCGACCCGCCCGGGTACTGGCGTAGATCTTGACGCTCGGCGCCTACTTCGGGGAATTTGCGGGTGATCGTCGTGGCGATCGCGGGGTCGACAGCGCGGGCGAGATAGACGAACGTCTCGTCGCTGCGCAGCTTCTTGAGCACGGTGGCCTTGTCCGGCTTGTTGTTCAGCCGAAGCGCCACTTCCTTGGCGATATCCTTCAGCCGCTGTAGCGGGTCAGGCGCTTTCGCGTTCTTCTGCTTGGCCTCGGCGAGCTGCTTGTTGATGCGGCGCGGCTGGAAGGTCAGCGCGCGGGCTTCGATCGTGAAGGCGAGTTGATTGTTGTTGCGGTCGACGATGCCGCCGCGGACCGCCTTTTCGACGTCGGTGACCTTCAGCTGTCCTGCGGCCTCGGCGCGCAGCCCGGAGGCGCGTGGCACCTGCAGGTAGAACAGTTGGGTAGCGGCCACCATCAACGCTAGGAAGATGACCCCATTGCCAACTCGGTGACGGAAGACGAATGAGGCGCCGCGGCTTCCGATCTCGACCGCCTGCCGGGTACGGCGTTGACTCGCCGAATGCACGGACGGGCTCGCCTTCGCCCGGCTTGCCTTGCCGGACCGCTTCGGCCGTGACGCCCGGCCGCCAGGCCGCCCTGCCCCACTCACCGGGGAACGCCGGGCGTCGTGACCGTCAGGGGGCCGAATTGCTCGCCGAGCAGGGGCCCGGTGGGCGTGGCGTGATGCGGCACGCCCGGCACA
>NZ_JBAPMI010000009.1:0-10483 GCF_049278535.1 Mycobacterium sp.
CAATACGCCCGGGCGGGTCTGAACGCACGGGAAGCCCGGAGAATCGCGCGCAACAGCCCGCACCGTCACGAAGTTCAGGTGGCCGGGTTCGCGCCGCTGGCCGAGTTTCTGTCCGAGGTCGGGTTGATGGGCCCGATCGCGCGCCGCGGCTGGACCCGCACCAAATTCCTGTGACCGATCGCGTGCACGGCGTCGTCCTGGTCGGCGACGGTGACGCCGCGACTGAGCTGCTTGATTCCGGGATCAACGACTTCGTCATCTTCGACCGCGAGGTGATCAGCTCGGTGTTCAACGACGACACCGACACCTGGACGCTGACCACCGACGACGGTGAAACCTGCCGCGGCCGCATCGTGATCGCTTGCGAGTCGCCGTTGGTCCCGCGGCTGCCAGATCTGCCCGGCCGCAGGGACTTTCGCGGTACAGCTATCCACGCGGCGATGCCCGAAACGGACTTCAACCCGGCCGGCCGACGGGTGGTCGTCCTCGGCGCCGACTCCGCTGCCGGCGAGCTGATCGACCGGATGGCTCGTTCCGGTGCGAAGGTCACGGTCTTGCCGCTTCCACCCCGCCGGACCGTCGCTCGACTGCGACGAACCTTCGCGCGTCGCCGCCGCATCGAGGTGATCACGTCGCCGATCGAGGAAGTGACCCCGGTCGGGGTCCGCACCGTCGACGGTGTCCATCACAACGCCGACGCCATCGTCTACGGCACCGGCTTCGCCGTGCGCGCCGGGCTCCCGCACGACACACTGGTCGGCGCTCGCAACCTGAGCATCCAGCAGGCCTGGGTCGACGGCGCCGAGCCGTACGCCAGGGTGGCGCTGCACGGATTCCCGAACTACTTCATGGTCGGTGGGCCGGACAGCGGGGCAGCGATGCGCCACGTCGTCGAATGTCTGCGACTTCTGGGAGCGCAGGGCCGCATTGAAGTGCGGCGCAGCGTGCAACAGGTGTTCAACGAGCGGGTTCACCTGCGCCAACCGTCGAGGCAACTGCCTGCTTCGGCGTTCGACGTATCTTCGTTCGGCGGTGACGACGCCACCTACGACGGGCTGGCCACCCTGACCACCGCTGACACCTCTGAACAGGTGCGGGTCCTGCTGACCGGCCACATCGAGCCGATTGACGGTCAATACCATTGGCAGGGAACGGTTTTCGATCGCTTGCCAGTGGAGCTCGTGCGCGCCCGCACCATGACCCTGACGGTCGGCGAACGCAGCGCCACGGCTCGCATCACCGAGCAGACACCGCAGGGCACGCACTCGATTGCCGGGGTGGGAGCGCCGCCCTTCCCGCTGCAAACTGTCCCGCTCAGCTAACCGACGCGCATGGTCTGATTCCGTGCCGGATTAACGGGTTGCTCGGCCAATCCAGTGGGTATTCGGCCTTCGGGGCGAGCTCAATGGCAATTGACAACAGCAAGCTTATGGAAGTGGCCGAGTGCATGGCTAACTCCGGACGGTGGGCGTCCGATGGATAAGTCTGTCAGTCCGTTGGCGGTGTCGACGGACACCGCAGGAGCCACGCGCGTTCTCACTGCCGAGGGTGTGCTCGACAGCAGCACCTACCTGCGGCTGCGCGACGCTATCGTCCAGGCCGCGCTGGACGAGCCGCAAGCGGTATTGGTCGACGTCGACCGGCTGGAAGTCCCCGCGCCCTCGGCGTGGGCGGTGTTCACCAGTGCGCGCTGGCTGGTGGACACCTGGCCCGCCGTCCCGATCCACCTGGTGTGCAGGCACGCCGACCGCCGAAACACCATCGCCCGTCACGGTGTAACGCGCCACCTACGGTTGCACCCGACGGTCCAGGCGGCGTTGGACGCACTCACCGACGTTCAGCCGGCGCGGCTGCGGGCCGGCACCAAACTGCCGGCGGCACTGGCCAGCTTGCGGACGGCCCGGGAATTCGTGGCGGGCCGACTCGCCGAATGGTGCTACCAGGACCTCATTCCGGTCGCCACCGTGGTGGTCAACGTGTTCGTGGAAAACGTTCTGCAGCACACCGTTGGCGGACTGGCGCTCGCGCTGGAGACCGACGGCCAAACAGTCACCGTCTCAGTGCATGACGGCAGCTCGACGCCCGCGGTACGCCACGAGGACCCACGGCGCGGCGGAGAACTGATCTCCGGTCTGGCGATCGTGGCGTCGGTGTCTCGCGCCTGGGGCACCGCGCCCACGCCCGCCGGGAAGACGGTATGGGCCGTCATCGGCCCGGAAAATCGGCTTTGACACATCTGCTGGGCCCTAGTATTCGGGCGGTATTCCCGGTCGACGAAATAAGGAGACGGCGTGCGTTTCAGCTACGCGGAGGCGATGACCGACCCGACGTTCTACATTCCGCTGGCCAAAGCCGCCGAAGCGGCGGGGTACGCGAGCATGACGATCGCGGACAGCATCGCCTACCCGTTCGAGTCGGACTCCAAATATCCGTACACACCCGACGGCAACCGTGAGTTCCTTGACGGCAAGGCCTTCATCGAGACGTTCGTGCTGACCGCCGCGTTGGGCGCGGTGACGTCGACACTGCGGTTCAACTTCTTCGTCCTCAAGCTTCCGATCCGCCCGCCGGCACTGGTGGCCAAGCAGGCCGGCTCGCTGGCGGCGCTCATCGGCAATCGGGTGGGCCTTGGCGTGGGCACCAGCCCGTGGCCCGAGGACTACGAGCTGATGGGTGTCCCGTTCGCCAAGCGCGGCAAGCGAATTGACGAGTGCATCGAGATCATCCGTGGCCTGACCACCGGCGACTACTTCGAGTTCCACGGTGAGTTCTACGACATACCCAAAACGAGAATGACTCCCGCTCCGACACAACCGATTCCGATCCTGATCGGTGGGCACGCCGACGCCGCATTACGGCGTGCGGCGCGCGCCGACGGCTGGATGCACGGCGGCGGCGACCCCGAAGAACTCGACCGGCTGATCGGGCGGCTCAAGCAGCTCCGCGAGGAGGAAGGCAAGACCGGCCCGTTCGAGATCCACGTGATCTCGGTCGACGGCTTCACTCTGGACGGGGTGAAGCGCCTCGAGGACAAGGGCGTCACCGACGTGATCGTCGGCTTCCGGATCCCTTACATCATGGGACCCGACACCGAACCGCTCGACACCAAGATTCGCAATCTGGAGAGGTTCGCCGAAAAAGTGATCGCCAAAGCCTAGCGGCGGTCGTAAGCGCGGCGAAGCCGGGCGCAGCGGGCCGCCGCCAAAATCCAACGGCTACATCGGATCCCACACCGGCGCACGCTTCTCCATGTGCGCCTTGGCGGCTTCGGTCGGGTTGTTAGTGAACCCGGTCAGGATCTGGGTGCGGTTTTCGATCTCGATGGCGTGCCGCAGACTTGGCGCGTCCAGCGCGGTGTTGAGCCCGATCTTGGTCTGCCACACGCCGAAGGCGTTGTTCTCGACAATCGAGCGGGCCATCTTGAGTGCCGCAGCCATCAGCTCGTCGGGCGGCACCACCTCGTGCACCAGCTTGATCCGATACGCCTCGTCCGCGTCTATGATCCGGCCGGTCAGCATCAATTCCCGTGCCACTCCGGCGCCGACGATCTTCGGCAGTAGGTAGCTGGTACCCATGTCCATCGACGAGAACCCCGCCTTGATGAATACCGAGCCGAACCGGGCTTGCTCGGAAGCGATCCGGATGTCGGAGTGCAGCGCGAATGCCAACCCACCGCCGACTGCGACGCCGTTGACCGCGGCGATCACCGGTATCGGTAACTCGTAGAGCCGGGTGTACAGGTCGGCCAGCCGAACCTGGGAGTCGTAGTTGATCTTGAACGCCGGGGTGTGTGGCGCGTTCTTCGTCCAGGCCTCGCCGGTGCCGCTCAGGTCCGCCCCCGCGCAGAACCCGCGCCCCGCGCCGGTCAGGATCGCGGCCCGGAACTCGCCGCTGTTCAGTGCATCCAACGCGTCGTCCATGGCGTTGATCAGGGAACCGTCGATGGCGTTGAGTCGGTCGGGCCGGTTCAACGTGACGCCGGCGATGTTGTCCTCGAGCGTTTCCAATTCGACAGAACCCATAGGGCAACCGTAAGGGAACCCTCAGCGTCGGCACCTAGCGTTGCGGGAAAAGGGAGTGGGGAGAGCGCGCATGGCAAGAACTGACCGCGACAGCTGGGACTTGGCGAGCAGCGTCGGCGCCACCGCCACGATGGTCGCCGCGGCCCGCGCCGCGGCGAGCCGGCGCCGCAACCCGGTGATCGACGACCCCTTCGCCGAGCCGCTGGTCCGCGCGGTCGGGCTGAACCTCTTCACCAAAGTCGCTTCGGGTGACCTCGATTTCGTCGACGTCGACGACGGCGACGGCTTTCCCCGGATGGTCGACACCTTTGCCGCCCGAGCCCGTTTTTACGACGACTATTTCGCCGACGCCAGCAGCGCGGGCGTACGCCAGGTGGTGATCGTCGCGTCCGGGCTCGACGCCCGCCCCTACCGGCTCTCGTGGCCGGCGGGCACGACGATCTACGAAATCGATCAGCCCGAGGTCATCGAGTTCAAGACCACCACGCTGTCCCAACTCGGCGCGGTCGCCGGAGCAGAGCATCATCCGATCGGCATCGACCTTCGCGAGGACTGGCCGGCGGCACTGCGGGGCGCGGGCTTCGACGCCACCCAGCCGACGGCCTGGTTGGCGGAGGGAGTGCTGATCGGTTTTCTGCCGCAGGAGGCGGAGGTGCGCATGCTCGACAGCGTGATCGCGCTCAGCGCCGTCGGCAGCAGATTCGCCGGGGACTACGGATCGGTGCGCGGCCGGACCGAGAAGGAGCAGCACCAGGCCCGGATCATGACCGACCGCTGGCAAGAACACGGCCTGGACCTACACATTCCCGACCTGACGTATCCCGGCGAGCACACCGACGTGACGGCCTACCTGCGAGAGCACGGGTGGGATGCCGACCGATCGGTCCTGGGTGATCTGTTCGCCTCGGCCGGGCTGGCACCGTTGGAAGACGACGCCCAAGGCAGCGCGCCCGCGTCGATCGGTTTCGTCCGGGCGACCCGCCGCTAGACCTACGAATGCTTGGCCAACCACTCGGCCTGCATCGCCAGCAATCCCATCGCAGGCAATTGCGGTGTGTTGGAGTCGAGTTCGCGATAGCGCGTGTAAACATTGATCACGACGCGTTCGGCGTCCAGCCAACTCGCGTACTCGCCGAGGTCGATTGTGTCGGCCGCCTCCACGAATGACAGCCCTTTGCGATAAGCGGCTTCGGCTTGTTCTACGACGTGGACGAGATAGCTTCGCACTGCGCGGATTCCGTCCGGGTCGGTGACCGGGCCGTGGCCCGGTACCACCGTCGGCGCATCGAGCGCGATCATCGCATCGCAGGCATTGACCCAGTTGGCGATCGGCCCGGCCCACACGATCGGTGTGCAGCCGATGAAAAGCAGATCCCCGGCGAACAACACCCCGGCGTCGGGCACGTGCACGACCGAGTCCGCGGCGGTGTGGGCCGGCCCGAGGTTCAGCAGTTCCACCCGCCGACCGCCGACCTCGATCGTCAGCCGATCGTCGAAGGTCTGGTCTGCGTTGCGCAGGGTGATACCACCGAAATCGAACGGCCCGAACCGTTCTCGCAAGTAGGGGGTCGCGACGGGCCCAAGGTCCGCGGTTTGAGCCATCACCAGCATCTCGGGAGCCATGCCGTGGGCGATCTCCTCGGCGGTTCCCGTTGCGGCGATTACGCGCACCGCACCGTCCAGCAGTTGGTTGCCATGGGTGTGGTCTCCGTTGGAATGGGTGATCAGTGCGTCGGCGATGGGCGCCCGGTCGGTGATGGGTGCCATCGTCGCCAGCATCTCGCGGGTCAACGGGAGGTCGAACAGCGTGTCCACCAACAAAGACGCGCCATCGCCGGCAACCAGACCCGCGTTGCTCCAGCCGAACCCGCCGTCCGGCAGCAGCCAGGCCCACACCCGGTCTCCGACCTCGTGCAGTCCGCGGGTGTACGGAATCTTTGCCGGCGCCGGATTCAACCGGGTGGCCGCCGGTGCGGCATCGGGATTTGGCCTGGCCGGTAGTGGTTGCGGGACAGGGGTTTTCCGAACTGTTTGGCGTGTTTCCCCCAGGCCTTCCACCCGAAGCGTGACGACGTCCCCGTCGTGCAGCCAGCCACGGAAAGACTCGGGTGCCGTTGAGTCGAGATGTTCCACCAGTGTGCAGGTCGGCACCGTTCCGGAACCGAAAACATCGCCGGGGTTGAGCATTACGCCACGCGAGGCGTAGGCGATGACTTCGGGGAAGCTCCAATCCATCTGCCCGGTCGATCCAGAACCGATCACCTCGTCATTGACCAGTGCGGTCACCTCAAGGCTCAGCTTCCCGTCGCGGCGGTAGGGCTCGAGTTCGTCCGGTGTCACCAGGTAGGGGCCCAGGGTGACGCCGCTGTCCTTGCCCTTGGCCTGACCGATCGCCAACTGGCCCTCCAGCATTTGCAGGTCGCGCGCGGACCAGTCGTTGAAGATCATGTAGCCGATGATCGCCTGTTCGGCTTCGTCGACCGAAAGGTCTTTGCCTGGTGTCCCGATCACTGCGGCGATCTCCAACTCGAAGTCCTGCCAAGCACTTCCGGGCGCCATCGGAGCATCGTCGTAGGGGCCGAGAACGGTCGACGGACAGGCGAAGTAGAACGCCGGAATTTGGTACCAGGTGTCTTTGAGCACCCGGCCGCCACCCATGGCCGCCTGGCAGTTGCGCATGTGGTCGAGGAAGCACAGGCTGTCCCGGATCGACGGCGGCCGCGGTATCGGCGCCATCAGCGTCACCTCATCGAGCCGCCCGGTGGGCGCCGAACGCAGTGCGGCCTCCCCCGCTTCGGCCAGCCCGACGGACCCCCGCCCGATCAGGTCGAGCAGAGCCACGCCCGGCTCCAGCGCGTGGATCGCTTCGCCGGACAACACTGCGGTCCGCTCGTCGCTGTCGTCTCGAAAGGTTATCCACCGCATCGAGATACCGTATTCGACTATGACCATCACTGTCGCCGAAATCGAGGTCGCCGACCCGGTCGAAGCCTGGACGCGAGCCGGGTTTCAGGTGGACTCCGATGCCGTCTGCCGGGTCGGCGGCGTCAGCATCCGGCTGGCCGGGCCCGGCGGCGGCACCGGCGTCATCGGTTGGTCGTTGCGCGGCCTGCCGGACGGCTGGGGCGATGACCTCGACGGCATCCCCACGACGAGCTCAGAAGCGGTCCTTGCCATGCCCGCCGAGCACGCCAACGGCGTCATCGCCATCGACCATATCGTGCTGTTCTCACCCGACCTGGGTCGAACGGTCGAAGCGCTGGCCGCCATCGGTGTCAAGCCCCGCCGCGAGCGCGACGGCGACCTCGGCGGACGACCGATCCGCCAGGTCTTCGTCCGATTCGGAAACGTCATCATCGAAGTCGTCGGTTCGCCGGAGATCACCAGCGAGGGTCCGTCCACTCTTTGGGGGATCACCTACGTCGTCGCCGACATCGACGCGACCGCCGCCTTCTTCGCTGATCGCGTAACACCGGTCAAGGACGCCGTTCAGCCGGGACGTCGGATCACCACACTGCGGCATCGCGATCTCGGAATGTCGGTCCGGTCGGCGCTGATCTCGTCTCACATTCGCGAAGTCTGACGCGTGTTGCGGACCCGACGGCGCGACGCTCTGCCTATCCTCGGCTCGTGACCGAACCCGGCGACCGCATCGTCGTCATCCATACCGACGGCGGCTGCCGACCCAACCCCGGCCCGGGCGGCTGGGGTGCGGTGTTGCGCCACGGTGAGCACCTCCGCCAGATGTGCGGCGGCGAGGCGGGCGAAACCAGCAACAACCGGATGGAATTGACCGCGCCCATCATGGCGTTGGAGGCACTCACCAGACCAGTGGTCGTGCATCTCTACACGGACAGCACCTACGTCCGGAACGGCATCACCAAGTGGGTGTTGGGCTGGGAGCGCAACGGGTGGAAGACCGCGGCCAAGCAGCCGGTGAAGAACGTCGACCTCTGGAAGCGGCTTCAGATCGCCTGCGCGCGGCACCGTGTCGAGTGGTTCTGGGTGAAGGGTCACTCGGGAGTCGCCGACAACGAGTTGGCCGACGAGCTGGCGACTCGCGGCCTGCAGGAAGCCATCAACCCCGTCTACTCCCGCACCACCTGACCGGGTTCCTTGTCCGGTCGCAACCCACGCCAACTGGGTTGACGCAGCCGGTCGTCCGATGTCCATTCGCTGTATCGGACTTCGCCGACCAGCGTGGGCTTCACGAACGTCACACCCTTGGCGTCTTGGGTGGAAAGCCTTGCATTGAACGGGGATTCGTCAGTATGCAGCGGCGCCAGCGTCTTCTTCAAGTTGGCCAGGTCACGCTCGGTGAAGCCGGTGCCGACCCGTCCGGCGAAGTGCAGCCCGTCGGCGGTGGGGATACCGATCAACAGCGATCCGATGCCGCTGGTGCGCCCGCCCTCACCGGCGCGCCAGCCGCCGATGACCACTTCTTGGGTGTTCCAGTATTTGTCCTTGACCCACGACGCCGAGCGACGGCCCGGCTGATAGGTCGAGTCGCGCTTCTTGGCGATCACGCCTTCCCACCGATGTTTTCGCGAGTATTCGAGCGCCTCATCGCCATCGCCCGGCAACAAGTCCGGCACGTTCAGGCCACTACCAGAAGCGAGCGTTTCCAACAACTTTCGCCGGTCGCGATATTTGGCCCGCAGCAGCGACCGCCCATCAAGGTAGAGAAGATCGAACGCCCGGAACTCGATGCGGGTGGCCCGCGCCCGGTTCTGCATCTCGGAGAAACTCGGCACGCCGGACGCATCGAGGGCTACCACCTCGCCGTCGAGCACCGCATGGTGATCAGCGAGATCGTCTGCGAGCGAATCCAATTGAGGAAACTCCTTGGTGACGTCGCGTCCGCTGCGAGATCGCAACCGTACCTCGCCGTGGTCCGCTTCCACCAGAAGTCGGTAGCCGTCCCACTTGGCTTCGAACGCCCACTGGGATGCCTTCAGGCCTGCCACCGAGCCGTGGGTCGCCAGCATCGGAGACAGCTCGTCGAACTCGAAGACGTGCTGGTCTTTCATCCGGTGCGCCAGCCACTGGTCGCCGTTGGTCTGGATCAACGCGTACCGCCCGGTGATCCGCTGGCCGTGCAAAGTGACGATGACTTCACCCTTGTCTCCGTCATCGCGAAACTTCTCGGTGTCGTAAGTGCCGGCGTCCCAGATGATCACCTTGCCGCCGCCGTACTCCCCCTTCGGAATCGTCCCCTCGAAACTGCCATACTCCAGCGGATGGTCCTCGGTGTGGACGGCCAGGTGGTTGACCGCGGTGGTTTCGGGGAGATTCTTCGGCACCGCCCAAGACACCAGCACGCCGTCGCGTTCAAGGCGGAAGTCGTAGTGCAGCCGCCGGGCATGATGTTCCTGGATGACGAAGGTATTGCCCTGGCCGACAGCAAGTTTGGTGCTGGGCACCGGCTCGGGCGTCTTGGAAGCGTCGCGCATGCTGCGGTATTTGGTCAGCCGATCGGCGGTCCGCACGTCGGCGTCCAACGGCGCCAACATATCTCCGTCACGCTCGATCCGCTTCAGCACCTCGTCGTAGCGTAGCTGGCGCAACTTCTTGTCGTCCAGTTCCTCCCAGCTGCGCGGCGCGGCGACGGTCGGGTGTTCGCGACCCCGCAACGAGTACGGTGCGATGGTGGTCTTCGAGCCGTTGTTCTGACTCCAGTCGACGAACACCTTGCCGGCCCGCACACTCTTGGTCATCGTGGAGGTGACCAGCTTGGGCATCGACGTTTCCAATTGCTGTGCAACGCGTTTGGCCAGCACCGACGCACCCCGGCTGCTCACTGGTTTGTCGAGCGGACAGTAGAGGTGCATCCCCTTGCTGCCGCTGGTGAGCGGAAACGTGGTCAGCCCGACGTCGGCGATCAGGTCGCGGACGGCCCTGGCGACCTCGGCCAGCTGAGCCATCGTTACGCCCTCACCTGGATCGAGGTCGAACACCAGGCGGGTGGCCGGGCCCGGCTTGAGCACTTCGCCTTTGCGTGTCCACTCGGCCTCGAAACGCCATTGCGGCACATGCACTTCCAGCGCGGCCTGCTGGCCGATCCAGGCCAGGCCGTCGGCACTGTCGATGATCGGATACGTCGTGGTACCGGATCGATGGGTAATGCTGCCGCGCGGCAGCCACTCCGGCGCCGAAGCGGCAAGCTGCTTTTCGAAGAACGACGACTCTTCGACCCCGTTGGGCCAGCGTTTGCGGGTGGCCGCGCGTCCGGCGATGTGCGGCACCATCACTTCGGCGATGCCGGTGTAGTAGTCGAACACGTCCGCTTTGGTGGTTCCAGTGGCGGGATACAACACCTTGTCGGCGTTGGTCAACTTCACCCGCGGCGTCATGATGTCAACCTACGCCGGTCGTTACCGCACCTCACCACCACTTATGGACGGCATTTTCGCCAATTGTGAGCCAGCACACCGTGACAAGACCCACTAAGACGTTTAAGT
>NZ_JBAPMI010000010.1:0-25211 GCF_049278535.1 Mycobacterium sp.
GGACCAGCCTGAGCATCTCCTCGGTCGATCGCACCACGACCGGCAACATCAGCAGAACCAGCGCGAGTGACACCGCAAATGCGCTCTGCTCGAATCCGATGGTGGCGATCCACAGGCTGAAAATGAACAGCGCCGCCACGATCGAGGGCAGCCCGGCCAGTACGTCGACCATGAAGGTGGTGAATCGGGCCAGCCGGCCGGATCGGTATTCGGCCAAGTACACCGCGGTCATGAAACCCAGCGGCACGGCAATGGCGGCGGCGACTGCGGCCTGCACCACGGTGCCGTACAGGGCGTGATAGACCCCGCCGGAAAACTGCTCCGGCAGTACCCCGCGCAATGAGTGGCTCCACCAGTCGGGCTGCGTGATGGCATACCAGCCGCGCTGCACCACGATCCAAAGCAGCCACACCAGCGGAACCAGCGCAATGGCGAACGTCAGAGCGAAAAATGTTGCTGCGATGTTGTTTTTGATGCGCCGTCCGAGACTGATCGGCGCAACCGCGGCGGCTTTGACCGGCAGGTCGAGGGTGGGTGTGCTCATACTTTGACTGCCCTGCCGACGATCGCGCGGGCGACCGCGTTGACGATGAAGGTCAGGACGAACAGTACGAATCCCGCCGAAATATAGGCCCCCGTAGGTAGTGGTTCGCTGAATTCGCTTGCCGCGGAGGCAATTTTCGATGCGAAGGTGTAACCGCCGTCGAAAAGAGACCAATGACCGGTAGCGGCGGATGCACGCAGGATGATCAGTACCGCCACTGTTTCACCTAGCGCGCGGCCCAAGCCCAGCATCGACGCAGCGACGGCGCCGCTGCGACCGAACGGCAGCACGGTCATCCGCACCACTTCCCATTTCGTCGCACCAAGAGCTTGCGCGGCCTCGGTGTGGCTGGTCGGAGTTTGGCGGAACACCTCCCGCGAAACCGAGGTGATGATCGGCAGGACCATCACGGCAAGCACGACCCCGGCAGTGAAGATGTTGCCGCCGCCGGCCAGTGAAACGTCGCCGGGCTTGAACAGAAACAGCCATCCCAGCTCCCGGTTGAGCAGAGATACGATCGGCTCGAGTTGTGGTGCCAACACGAAGATTCCCCACAATCCGAAGACGATCGACGGCACGGCGGCCAGCAGATCGACTATGGCGCCGAACGGGCGTGAGAGCCGCGCCGGCGCATATTGGGTCAGAAATACCGCGATGCCGATCGCGATCGGGACCGCCAGCGCCATGGCCCATACCGAGCTCAGCAGCGTGACCATGAAGAGGTCACGAATGCCGAACGACAGGTTCTTGCCATCGGCGGTACTGAAATGTGCGCTGGTGAAGAAATTCGCATGGTTGACGCGCAGCGCCGGGATCGCTTGAACCAGAAGGAATATCGCGATCAGGCCGATCAGGATGGTGATCGTCGAGCCGGAGAGGGCGGCGACCGACTTGAACAGTCGGTCGCCCGCCCGTGCCTTGGCTCCTTCTCCGGCCGTCAAATCGGGCGCTGTCGCGGTGGACATGTTGGCGGTTGGATCAGGCGATGGCGTTGACCGCGGTTGACAGCCTCGACTTGAAAGAGTCGGGGATCGGGACGTATCCGTTGTCCGCCAGGCCATTCTGGCCGGGTCCGATGGTGGCCTGCAGGAACGCCTTTACCGCGGTGCCGACCTGGCTGTCCGAATACTTAGAGCAGACAACCTCATACGTCGCCAACACGATGGGATAGGCACCCGCCTGGGTCGGCTTGTAGAACGACAGCGTGTCAAGGATCAAGTCGTTGCCCTGTCCTTTGATCTTTGCCCCGGCGATCGTCTTGCCGACCGAATCGGCGCTGATCGCTACGGGATCCGGTCCCGCTGACGTAACGATCTTGGCCTCATTCAGCTTCTGCGCCTGAGCGAACGACCATTCGTTGTAGGTGATCGACCCTGGCGTGTTCTTGATGGCCGCCGAGGTGCCGTCGTTTCCCTTGGCGCCTTCGCCGATGCCGCCGTTGAACGACTTGCCATGGCCCTTGCCCCAGGCGCCGTCGGATGCACCATCGAGGTACTGCTGGAAGTTGTCCGTTGTACCCGACTGGTCGCTGCGGAACACGACGTGGATCGGCAGGTCGGGCAACGTCACGCCGGCGTTGAGCGCCGTGATGGCCGGCTCATTCCACGTTTTGATCGTGCCGTTGAAGATCTTGGCCGTGGTCGGGCCGTCCAGGTTCAGCGACGTCACGCCGTTGACGTTGTACGTCACCGCGATCGGACCGAACACCACTGGGAGATCCCACGCGGGCGAGCCGCACCGCTGCTGCGCTTTGCCGTGCTCGTCTTCGCTCAGCGCGACATCGGATCCACCGAAATCGGTTTGATTGCCTACAAATTCGTTGATTCCGGCACCTGAGCCGTTAGCCGTGTAGTTCAGCGTCTGACCCGAACACGCCTGTTCGAACGCGTTGACGAAACGTGCCATCGCATTCGCCTGGGCGGTCGATCCACTTGCTTTCAGGGTCTGCTTACCGCCGCACTTCACATTCGCCGACGAAGCGGACGACGAACCAGACGTCGCACCACCTTCATTCGTGGTGTTGTTGTTTCCACACGAGGACAGCATGAGCGCGCCGGTAGCCAGCACGCTCAGCACAGCGCCAAATCGATTGAATCTCAAATCAGTTCCTTCGGACGGTCGGATTGATGACTACTGTCCCTGCGCCACGGGGCCGAGAAGGCCAGGGACAGCGCCGACATACGGAAGCGTGGCTGCTTTCGGCCAACGCCGTGAGGATTCGAAGTTAACAAACCGGCTCACCAAGCCGAACGTAGCATCGCCGTCTAGGCGTCGGCTGTGTACGCTCTAAATCAATCACTTGACTTAAGCAACACCGCGCCGATTAACTCTTCAGGCATGGTCAACGAACTGATCGGCAAAGTCGCGATCGTCACCGGCGGCGCATCCGGCATCGGTGCCGGAATCGTCCAGAAGTTCTTGGCGGAGGGCGCGCGGGTGGTGATCGCCGACGTCGAAAGCGAGCGAGGCGAAGACCTGGCCGCCAGGCTCGGCGGTGACGTGGTCTTCCGGTCGGCCGACGTCTCGAACCCCGAACAGATCAGTGCCCTGGTCGCAGGCGCCGTCGAAACCTTCGGGCGACTCGACGTGATGGTGAACAACGCCGGCGTCTCGAGCAAGATGCACCGCAGCTTCCTCGACGACGACCTGTTCGACTTCCAGCGCGTCATGTCCGTGAACGTATTGGGGGTGATGGCCGGTACCCGCGATGCGGCCCGGCAGATGGCGACCAGCGGCGGCGGGTCGATCATCAACATGTCGTCGATCGGGGGCATCCAGGCCGGCGGCGGCGTGATGACCTATCGTGCGTCCAAGGCGGCGGTCATCATGTTCACCAAATCCGCCGCAATCGAGTTGGCGCACTTCGATGTTCGGGTCAACAGCATCGCGCCGGGGAGCATTCCGACACCAATCCTGGCCTCCTCGACGTCGGGCAAATCGCGCGAAGAGCTTGAACGTTTCGAACAGACACTGCGCGCGCAGATGCGCGCCGACCGCCCGCTGCAACGAGAGGGCACGCCCGAAGATGTCGCCGAGGCCGCGCTGTACTTGGCCGGCGACCGGTCTCGCTATGTGACGGGGACGGTGATGCGCGTCGACGGTGGGACGGCCGCGGGCAAGGCGATCCGCCGGCGCAGCGAGAACAAGAATTAAATCAATCGCTTGACTTAATTGAGATGGAAGCGTTGACTGGCGGGGTGACCACCGCGAGGGCCGCGCGCAGCGATCGGGCCAGCACCACCCAGGAGGCGATCCTGACCGCCGCCGAGCGCTTATTCGCCGAACACGGCGTATTCGCCGTCTCCAACCGCCAGGTCAGCGAGGCCGCGGGGCAAGGCAACAACGCCGCGGTCGGATATCACTTCGGCACCAAGACCGACCTGGTGCGGGCCATCGAACAACGGCACCGGGAGCCCATTGAGCGCTTGCGGGAAGAAATGGTCGCGCAGACCTTGAAATCCGAGGACACCCGGAGTTGGGTTGCGTGCTTGGTGCGGCCGCTGACCGATCACTTGGCGGCGCTGGGTAACCCCAGCTGGTACGCGCGCTTCGCCGCGCAGGTGATGACCGATCCCGCGTACTACAACATCGTCGTCAAAGACGCGCTGACATCTGAATCGCTGGTGCAGGTGATCGACGGAATCAACCGCTGCCTGCCCGAACTCCCGGTCGACGTACGGGTGGAGCGAAACCTGATGGCGCGCAATCTGCTCATGCACACCTGCGCCGATCGCGAAAGAGCCTTGGCCGCAGGCGCAACGGCGCCGTGGACGTCCTGGCACACCGCCGGAACACGCCTCATCGACGCGGTCGTGGGACTGTGGCTGGCGCCGGTCACGCCGCACGAGTGAAGAAGTTGATGATGAAAATTTCTGTAGAGCAAGACAAATGCGCATCGTCAGGGAATTGCGTGATGCATGCGCCGGAAATCTTCGATCAGCGCGACGACGACGGCGTTGTCGTCGTGCTCGACGAGAACCCGCCCGCTGGACAGGCCGTCAACGCCCGCAAGGCCGAGGCCGGTTGCCCCGCACTAGCCATCCATATCGAGGAGTGAGAAGTGTCCGACACGCTCACCGGCAGCACAACCGAGTCGATCTCCGACGCCCCCGACTATCCGATGGCGCGCGCAGCCGGCTGCCCGTTCGCCCCGCCGCCGGAAGTGATGCAGCTGGCCGAGGAGCGGCCGCTGTCCCGAGTCAGGATCTGGGACGGCAGCACGCCATGGCTCATCACCGGTTACGAAGAGGCGCGAACATTGTTCGCCGACTCCAGGGTGAGCGTCGACGATCGCCGGCCCGGCTTCCCGCACTGGAACGAGGGCATGCTGTCGACGGTGCACAAGCGGCCCAGATCGGTCTTCACCGCGGACGGCGAGGAGCACACCAGGTTTCGGCGGATGCTGTCAAAACCGTTCACCTTCAAGCGGGTTGAAGGTCTGCGTCCGGCGATCCAGCAGATCACCGACGACGCCATCGACGCGATGCTGGCCGGGCCGAAGCCCGGCGAAATCGTCAGCGCGCTGGCGTTGCCGGTGCCCTCGCTGGTGATCAGCCAGCTTCTGGGGGTGCCGTACGAAGACGCCGAGATGTTCCAGCATCACGCCAATGTCGGCCTCGCGCGGTATGCCGCCGCCGAGGACACCATGAAGGGCGCGATGAGCCTGCACAAGTACCTTGCGCAGCTGGTCGAGTCGAAGATGGAGTGCCCGCCAGAAGAGTCAGCAGACGCTGTGTCGGACTTGGCCGAGCGGGTCAAGGCGGGCGAGCTCAGCATCAAGGAAGCCGCGCAGCTCGGCACCGGACTGCTGATCGCCGGACACGAGACCACCGCCAACATGATCGGCCTGGGGGTGCTGGCCCTGCTGCAATACCCCGACCAGGCTGCCGTACTACGGGACACCGACGACTCGAACGTCGTTGCCAACGCCGTCGAGGAACTGCTGCGCTACCTGTCCATCATCCAGAACGGCCAGCGCCGGGTCGCCGCCGAAGACATCGACATCGCCGGCGAAGTCATCCGGGCCGGCGAAGGCATCATCATCGACAATGCGCCCGCCAACTGGGACGCCAAGGAATTCACCGAGCCCGACCGGCTTTACCTGCATCGTTCGGGTGCCGGCCAGCACGTCGCCTTCGGCTACGGACGGCACCAGTGCGTCGGTCAGCAGCTGGCCCGCGCCGAACTGCAGATCGTCTTCCACACGCTGTTTCGCCGGGTCCCCACCCTGGAACTCGCCGTGCCGATCGACGACGTGCCGCTCAAGCATGACCGGCTCGCATACGGCGTCTACGAACTACCGGTGACCTGGTGAATCCCGTCACCAGCCGATCCGAGAGAACTACAGTCGAAGAAGTCTGGATCCGATTGGAGGGCCACTGATGTCGCCTCAAACAAGCACCGTTTCGCTCTATCCGCCCGGAGGTTTCGGCGCGCCCAAGGATCGCCACGGTCAGGCCGACGGCACCCAAACCGGACTGCCCGAAGGCACCGTGGTGTTCTCGGCGGACAACCACATTTCGATTGCCGATGACATCTTCTACAACCGCTTTCCGGACGAGCTCAAAGAGAAGGCGCCGCGGATCTGGTACGAGGACGGCGCTTACCAAGTCGGACGTAAAGGCCAGTCATTCCTGCCAGGCGATTTCAGCGCTGTGTTGATGCAGTACGACGACCTGCCCGGTGCGGCGAGCACCAACATCGAGGCCCGGATTCAGGAACTGCGTGAGGACGGCGTCGAGAGGGAACTCGCGTTCCCCAACGCCATCCTGGCGCTGTTCCACTACCCGGACAAGGAACTGCGCGAGTTGGCGTTCCGTATTTACAACCAGTACATCGCCGAACTGCAGGAGCAATCCAACGGCCACTTCTACGGCGCGGGACTGATCAACTGGTGGGATCCCAAAGGCGCCAAAAAGACGCTGGCCGAACTGAAGTCCCTCGGTCTGAAGACCTTCCTGCTACCGCTCAATCCCGGCAAGGACGATGACGGCAATGTGATCGACTACGGCAGCGACAGCATGAAGCCGGTCTGGGACGAGATCGAAGCCGCCGGGCTTCCGATCAGCCACCATATCGGCGAGACGCCGCCGAAGACTCCTTGTCAGTTCAACAGCGTCGTGGTCGGCATGATGATCAACATCGACGGATTCCGCGAGCAGTTCGCAAAGTATCTGTTCACCGGGATCCTCGACGACCACCCCAGTCTGCGGATCGGCTGGTTCGAAGGCGGAATCTCCTGGGTGCCTTGGGCTTTGCAGGACGCCGAGCATTTGGTGGCGTCCTACCAGCACATGTTCAACCGACCGCTGGAGCACGACGTGCGCTACTACTGGGACACCCACATGAGCGCATCGTTCATGGTCGACCCGCTGGGTCTGCAACTGATCGACCAGATCGGCATCGACAAAGTGATGTGGTCCAGCGACTACCCGCATAACGAAAGCACCTTCGGCTATTCAGAAAAGTCGCTGGCCGCGGTCGTCGACGCGGTCGGCCCGCAGGCGGCCACCCGCATCGTCAGCGGCAACATCACCGGGTTCTTGGGTTTGTAGGCAGCTGCATGACTTCACCCACTTCGTTCCTGGCCCCACCTTCGACTGCGCTCGACATTCCAGAAACCCCGGATCTCGAGCGGATGCGTCGCGAGACCGGTGCGCGGCTCCGATCGGCGATGGCCGATCGCGGCGTGGACGCCTTGATCTTGTTGGGTAACAACAGCGTTGTCTACGCCACCGGTGTGAGCTGGCCGTTGGGCGATGCCGGATTGTCTCATGTCGAGCGTCCGGTGGCGGTGGTGCTTGCCGACGACCCACATCCGCACCTGTTCCTGCCGTTCCGCGAAGGGGCCGCGTCGGAATCGGGTTTACCGGCCGATCATCTGCACGGCCCGGTGTACCTCGAATTCGACGAGGGCGTGGAGAATTTCGCGCGGGCCGTCGCAGACCTGGTCCCGGCCACAGCCGTCATCGCGGTCGACGAGCTGACCGGAGCGATGCGGCGCGCGCAGGACCGACTCTTCCGGTCCGGCCGACCGGCCGACGCCGCGCAGATCGTCGGCGCCGCCAAGCTGATCAAGACTCCCGACGAATTGGCTTGCATGCGCACCGCGTGCCGGATCACCGACACGGCCATGGTTGATGTGCAGGCCGCCCTGGAGCCCGGTATTCGGCAGATCGACTTGTCGGCGAGTTTCATGCGGCGCGCTTTCGAACTGGGCGCGATGGCCAGCATGCTGGAGCCGATCTGGCAGGTGATGCCGAAGTACAAAGCTGACGGCGTCTGGACCACGCACGGCGATTTGGCGTTGCCCCTGTTGACAACTGAGCGCGAACTGGCTGCCGGTGATGTGCTGTGGACCGACGTCAGCATCACCTATCAGGGTTACTGCTCCGACTTCGGCCGCACCTGGATCGTCGGTCAGGACCCGACGCCGCGCCAGCAGGCGCAATTCCACAAATGGCGGGAAATCCTGGACGCCGTGCTCGACGTGACGCGCAGCGGAACCACCATCGCCGAGTTGGGCAGAACGGCGACGAAGGCCAACGGCGGGGCCCGGCCCTGGCTGCCGCACTTCTATCTGGGGCACAGCATCGGTGTGAACGCTGCCGAAACGCCAATGATCGGAACGGATCTCGGCGATGAGTTCGACGAGAACTTCGTCCTCGAGCCGGGAATGGTGATGGTGCTGGAACCGGTCGTGTGGGAAGAAGGCACCGGCGGCTATCGCAGTGAAGAGATCGTCGTGATCACCGAGGAAGGCTGGATTCCGTTGACCAACTACCCCTATGACCCTTACGGCGAGCATTGATGATGGCGACTGAGGTTCTGGCCGACGACCCTGCGCTTCGCATCGGCCGTCGGGAGCGTGCGCTGGCCCAGATGGAAAAGCACGATCTGGACGTGCTGGTGCTGGGACGGCAGGCCAATGTCCGCTATGTGTCGGGTGCACCGCAGTTGTGGGTGGCCGGAACCCGGCCGTTCGCGCCGACCTGCGTCGTTGTCCGCAAGACCAGTGCGATCCACCTGCTCAGCACCTGGGATGAGGGTGTGCCCGAAGACATCCCGCACGAGAATCTGTACGGCATCGCCTGGAACCCGATGAACACGATCTCGGTCCTGAAAGGGATCGACGGCGCGGCAGATGCAAAACGTGTTGGTACCGATGCTCTTTCACCTGGATTCGCTCAGTTGCTGCCGGTGGCGTTCCCAAACGCCGAGCTGGTCGACGGCGAGTTGGCCATGCGCGCCGCGCGAAGGATAAAGACGCCCGAAGAGGTCGTCTTGTTGCGCGAAGCGATCCGGGTTGCCGAGCTCGGTCTGGCCGCGGCGGTGGCGGAGCTGCGGCCCGGGATCAGCGAAAAGACCTTGGCCGGAGTCCTGTTGGAGGCCATGGCCGCCGGCGGGGTCAGCACACCGGCCACCCAGGATGCCGCGTGGGTGACTTCGCGCGAGCACCCGTGGCGGCGGGCGACTGAGGACGGCATTGTTCGTGCTGGTGACCTGGTGGCGTTCTCCGCCGGCGTGCTCGGCGGCGGCTATACCGGCGAAGTCGGTCGGACGTGGCCGGTCGGCGAACTCAATGGCGCCGGCGATTTGTATCGACGGTGGGATGCGTTGTGGGACAGGCTTTACGAAGCATGCCAACCGAGCGCGCAGGCGATTGACCTGTTAGGTGCGTACCAGGCTGCCGGCGAGGAACTGCCGCCGATGCCGATTGCGCGGGGTCTGGGTTTGGGATTCGATCCGCCCGTCGTGTCTCAGCACCTGCCTGCGACGGCCGCCGAGGAGCGGCTGGAGCCGGGCATGGTGCTGGCTGTGACCGGGTACGTCTGGCAGTCCGGCGTCGGCGCCGTGTTCGGGCGAGAGGCGGTGTTGATCACCCCCGACGGTCCCGAGGTTCTGACGTCGAGCCCGTCGGCCAACGTCGCGGTGGGCGCCTGACAATGGCCGAGAGCGCGCGGCCGTCGCCGGAGGAGATCATCCTCTACGACAAGCACCCGAATACCAAGATCGCCACGATCACCTTCAACCGTCCCGAGTTCCTCAATGCGTCCACCACGGCGGCCCGACTCCGGTATGCCGACCTGCTGCACGGCGCCAACGTCGACGACGACGTCCGTGTGGTGGTCATTCGCGGCGTCGGTGACGATTTCGGCAGTGGCGCAGACCTTCCCGAGGTGATGGAAGGCGCCGACTCCCTGGGGTTTCGGCTCGCCGAGCTCAAGCTGAGCCAGGATGACTTGATGCTCGGCGACGCGATCGAGAGTGGGCTTGCCGACTCGGTGATAGACAACGACGCCAAGTTTCCGCCCGACTTCCGCTTGAGTAAGTCCGGCCAGGCGAAGAAGGGCTAGGCCGTGGCGCCAGACACTGGCCCCTTGCACGGCTACACCGTCGTCGACCTGTCTACCGGGATCGCCGGTGCCTATTGCACCAAGCTGCTGGCCGATGGCGGCGCTCGGGTGATCAAAGTCGAGTCACCGCAGGGTGATCCGTTGCGTGCGTGGTCGGCATCGGGTGCCCGCATCGAAACCGGCAGCGACGGGGCCCTGTTCGGGTTCCTGGCCGGCGCCAAGCACAGCGTTGTCGCCGACCCGGACGTCGACGGCGACATCGAACTCGTCAACGACCTACTGGCCGTCGCGGACGCGGTCGTGTGGTCGCGCGGCTCATCGGTCGCCGAACACACCGGGTTCTCGCCGGCGGCACTGCGTCGATCGCATCCACATCTGGTCGTCACCTCGATCACCTCGTTCGGGCTGGACGGCCCGTGGCGTGACCGACCGGCGACCGAGTTCACTCTGCAAGCGTGGTCGGGTGGCATCGTCGGACTCGGTCGCGGATCAGCCGATCGTGCACCGGTATTCGTCGGCGGCCAGGTCGGCGACTACCTGTCCGGCGCCTTTGCCAGCGTCGCGACGTTGACGTCACGGATGAGGCAGATTGAGACGGGCGTCGGCGAGCTCCTCGACCTGTCGATGCTCGAGGCGCACATCCTTGGCCTCACCTATTATCCGGTCACCTTTTTCCAGATGCTCGGCCGGCCATGGCGAGATGCCCGCAAGATCACCGTGCCGGGGATCGCACGTGCCAAAGACGGTTTGGTGGATGTGGGATGCGGCACCGCGCAGCAGTGGTTCGACCTGTGCGCGATGATCGGCCAACAAGACTGGATCGACGAGGACTCACCGCTGTCGATCACTGAGATGGCCAACGAAAACGCCGCTGCCATCTATGCGTGGTTCGAAAGTCAGAACGTCGACGACATTCGGGAACTGGCCACCGCATTTCGGATTCCCAACGCGCCAGTGGCCAACGGCGCCAACATCACCGAGCTGGATCACTTCCAGCACCGGGGTTCGTTTGTCGCCAACCCCCGCGACGGGTTCCGGCAGCCGGGCCACCCCTACCGCATGCAACCGGCGAAACTTGTTCCAGCACAGCCAGCGCCGCGACTCGGCGAGCACACCGCACAGTATCGACAGTCCAAGCCATCCCCATCGAATCGGACGTCGGCCGCCGATGCCGCGAAGCGATTGCCGTTCAACGGGCTACGGGTGCTGGATATGACCACGTTCTGGGCCGGACCGAGTTGTACGCATTTTTTTGCGATGCTCGGCGCGGAGGTGATCCACGTCGAGTCCACCCGTAAGCCGGACGGCGCCCGGCTGATCGCCGGCATCCCGGTCACCGAAGACCGGTGGTGGGAAAAGTCGCCGATCTATTCGGCGCTTAACACCAACAAGAAGGGGTTGACTCTCGACCTGCAAACCTCAGCGGGGCGAGACGTGTTGCGCCGCTTGATCGCAACCTGTGACGTGATCGTCGAGAACTTCACCCCCCGGGTGCTCGACCAGGTCGGCCTCGACTTCGCCACCGTCCAGACGATCCGGCCGGATGCGATCCTGCTGCGAATGCCCGGGTTCGGACTGGACGGGCCATGGCGGGACAACCCGGCCTTCGCCTACGTCATCGAGGCCGCATCCGGGGTGAGCTGGCTGACCGGCTACCCGGACCGCAACCCCTACGAGCCCTATTCGATCGGCGACCCGAACGCCGGCGTGCACGCCGCCAACGCACTGCTGCTCGCATTGGAGTTTCGGCGCAGCACCGGCCAAGGCGTCATGATCGAGGCGGCAATGATCGACGCGGCACTGAACATCGCCGCCGAACAGGTCACCGAATATTCCGCCTACGGGGCTCTGCTGCAACGCGCCGGCAATCGGGGACCGGTGGCAGCACCGCAGAACCTCTACCGCACAGCCGATGTCGACGAATTCGGGCGTCTCGACAGTTGGGTGGCTATCGCCGTCGCCGACGACGATCAGTGGGGCCGGCTGTCCGCCGCGCTTGGTCGGCCGGCGTGGGCCCTGGACGAGAAGCTCTCGACGGCGCATGGCCGTCGGGAATGGCACGACCTCATCGACGAGCACCTGGCCGCGTGGTGTGCGGACCGCAGCGGCGACGACATCGTCGAATGTTTATGGGAAGCCGGTGTTCCGGTGGGCAAGGTGATGCAGCCGCATCGCCAGACCGATATTCCGCAGCTGCAATTCCGCGGCTTCTTCGAATATGTTGGCCATCCGGTGAACGCGCGTGTGCCGCACAGCACGGTGCCGGTGCGGTTTTCCGCCGGGCCGGACCGGTTCCACCTCAACCCCGCGCCGCTACTCGGCGAGCACAACCACGAGCTGTTGACCGAACTCGGGTTGAGTGCCGATGAGATCGCCGAACTGGAAGCGGACGGCGTCATCGGCATCGCGCCCGGAAACGCCAAGAAGGCCACAACTGCTCAGTGACTCCACCCTTCGGCGGCTTGGTCCTCAAACGTCTGGTCAACGCGGTCGAATCTGCGGCGGATTGACGCGCGGGCCGCGGAGTGGGGCAGCACGTAGAGGCGGTTGGCCGCAATCGCGTCGACGGTCAGGCGAGCCACGTCGTCGACGTTGAGTGTGTCCGGTTGCTCCGGAGAGCTGCTCGCCGACAGCCCGTAGTCGGCGCCCATGATTCGTTCCGAGTTGGATAGCAGCTTGGTCTCAACGACCATCGGACACAGCACTGATACACCGATGCCGTTGTCTTTGACCTCGCGGGCCAAGTTCTCGGCCAAGCCGACGACGCCGTATTTGGCGACGCTGTAGGCACCGAGGCCGACGTTGGGCATCAGGCCGGCGAACGACGCCGTGAAGGCCACGTGGCCGCCGGTGCCCTGCTTGAGCAACCTGGGCAGGAACGCCTCGACGGCGTGGATGGAGCCCCACAGGTCGATGTCGATTACCCAGCGCCAGTCGTCGTGGGTCATCTGCGCGATCGGGCCCGCGACCACGATGCCGGCGTTGCTGAAGACCACATCGACCTGGCCGAGAAGGTGAAACGCCTCGTCGGCGAGGTTGATCACCTCCTTGAGGTACCTGACGTCGCACATCACGCCGTGCGCTTCGAACCCCTGGGCCCGTAAATGCGCGACAGCCTGCTCCAGCCCCGGCTTGTCGACGTCGGCGAGTACGACACGCGCTCCGCGCCTTACGAACTCAGTCGCTGTGGCGAAACCGATACCGTTCGCACCACCGGTGATCACGGCGCCTTTGCCTTCGAATCCCCTCATGGCGCGACGGTAGCCGATGGATCTACGTGGTTGTAGGCGGCCCCGACTAGCCGGTGATCGCGTCGAGCGCGGCCCGGGTGTCGAGGTCCACGAACGCCTCCGCGTACCGCTGCGCCAAAGCCAGGCAAATGTCGGCGCCTTGCCATGCATCGCCGCCGCTGAGCGTGGCGATCCAGATCGCCAAGCCGTGCGCGACCGAGGCGCGGTAACGCAGCCACACTTCGTCCGCGCTGGGCTTCTCGTCGGCCGGCAGCGTCAATGCGGTCCGGTACTCCTCGACGAGGTCACGCTCGCACTTTCGGCGATCCTCGATCGTCAGCGCACCCTGCAGGAAGTAGCCGAGGTCGAGCGAGAAATTGCCCCGCCGCGCCATCTGCCAGTCGAGGAATCCGACGGTGTCGTCCGGCAGCACATAGGTATTACCGATGTGCGGGTCGCCATGCAGCAGCGTCTGCGGCGCCTCGGTCAAGGTGCCGATGTAGCGGGTCCAGACGTCGACGAACAACTCAGTGCCGGTCATCGACGGAATCTCGGCGGGAACTGAGTCACCCATACGTTCGTGCGCGATGTCCAGCGGTGCGTACTCCAGACCCGCGAACGCGACGAACGGCTCGACCCAGCCCAAGGCCGGATTGCCGGTGATCCGCTCGCCCCAGAACTCGCTGTGCAATTTCGCCAGAGCACGAACGCCGCTGGCCGCCTGATCGATCGTCAGCGGCCGGGTCGAATCGCGTGGATCAGCCCCGCGGGCAACCACATCCTCCATGATCATCAAGAAGTCGGATCGCTCTTCGTCGATGATCGCAGCGTAGACGGTTGGATGATCAAGCGGCAGAACAACTCCCGAGTTGAACAGCCGCGGCTCGTGATACAGCCCGCTGGTGAGCGCGACGAGTTCGGCGTGCGCCGGGTCGACCGCCTTGGCGAACACGGTGGCCGGCCCGGTTCCGGCCGAGTAGGTCAGCCCCAACCGGGCACGCCGGTTGGTGCCGTCGTCACGCAGCACCACCTCGATGCCGCTGACCACCGCATCGGGATGATGGCGCCGGATGGCGTCGGTCATCCACGCCGGGGTGATCTCGTCCCAGCTACCGGGGATGGACAACTGTGAAATCGTCACTGCAGGCATCTACTTCAGGCAACTGCCGCCGTCGATGGGTAGCGTGACACCGGTGACGTAACGCGCCTCATCGGACGCCAGGAACAGCACCGCGTTGGCGATGTCCTCGGGCTCGACCCAGCCGATCGGCAGGGTGTGCATGAGCTGGCCGACGACCTTCATGTCATCGGGGCCCGGGTTCTCCAGGTCAGGACGGAACAGCCTCATTGTGCCGTCGTTCATGAACAGCGGCGTGTTGACGTTGGTCGGGTGCACGGAGTTGACCCGGATGTTCTGCGCGCCGAGCTCGACGGCGAAGGTGCGCATCAAGCCGACCACACCGTGCTTGGCGGCCACGTAGTGACCGCAGTGCGGGTAGGCCTTGAGGCCGCCGACCGAGCTGGTGAGGATGATCGAGCCACCGTTGCCGCCCGCGAGGATATGTGGCACACCGGCTTTCACGGTCTTCCACACGCCGCTGAGGTTGATGTCGATCATGGCGGTCCAGTCGGTTTCGCTGGTCTTGTCCAGCGTCTGGCCGCCATTGCCGATGCCTGCGTTAGCGACGATGATGTCGAGCTTGCCAAGCTGCTCGACGCCGGTATCCACCGCGTTCTTGAGTGCGTCGTAGTCACGGACGTCGACCTCGGCGGTATAGATCCGACGGTTGTGTCCCTTCACCAGGTCTGCGGTCTCGGCCAGATCCTCCGGCGTGGCGGCGGCGATCAGATCCACCGTGTCGATCTTCTTGCAGATGTCCACCGCGATGATGTCGGCACCCTCTTGGGCCAACCGCACCGCGTGCGCGCGGCCCTGACCACGCGCCGCTCCGGTGATGAACGCAACCTTGCCTTCGACGCGACCCGTCATCGTTTCCTCATTTCCTTACTTGTGATTGCTCAACCGATGACCGCGGGCATCGTGTCCCAGCCACGCACGGTGGATGTCGGAGACAATGCGGCACGGCTGAGGTCGACCTGCCATTCGGGAAAGCGCTTCAAGATCTCCTCGAGCGCGATCCGTCCTTCCAGCCGGGCCAGTGCCGAGCCCAGGCAGTAGTGGGTGCCAACACTGAAAGACAGGTGCTGGCGGGGTTCGCGATGAATGTCGAAAACGTCCCCGTCCGGCGCGAATTGGCGGTGGTCGCGGTTGGCGGCGCCGATCAGCATCATCATCGCGCTGCCCTCGGGCACCGTCTGCCCGTAGTAAGTGACGTCGCGCGTCACGTGGCGGGCCACGTGCGGGGCCGGCGGCTCGAAGCGCAGCAGCTCCTCGATCGCCGCGGGGACCAGGCCCGGGTTCTTGGCCAACTCCCGTCGCTGATCGGGGTGCTCGGCCAAAACCTTTCCGGCCCAGCCGATCAGCCGGGTGGTGGTCTCGTTGCCTGCGCCGGACACCACGCTGACATAGGTGAGCAGTTCCTCGCGGGTCAACCGCCGCGTGACGCCCTTCTCGTCGACGAACTCGACGTTGAGCAGATCGGTCATGATGTCGTCGGAGGGATGCTTCGCGCGCCAGTCGATGAACTCGGCGAAGAACTCGCCGGTGTTCATCCCCGCGGCGGCGTCCATCGGTTTGCCTGCCTCCGTGCGCATTTGATCGTTCGTCATGTCGCGCGCGGCTTCCTGATACTCCTCAGGAACGCCGAGGAGCATGCCGATCACCCGCATCGGCATCTGGGCGCAGAGGTCGCCGACGAAGTCGAAACTGTCGCCGCCGGTCAGCGGATCCAAACTGTGCGCACAGAATTCGCGAATCTGTGGCTCGAGATCATTGATCTTGCGCGGGGTGAACATGCGGGCCAACAGCTTGCGGTGCACATCGTGGATCGGCGGGTCCTCGAAGATGATCACACCTGGCGGAATGTCGATGTTGGCCTTGATCAGCTCGATGATCGCGCCGCGGGCCGAGCTGAAGGTTTCGTGGTCGACCAGCGCTCGGTCGACATCGGCGAACCGGCTCAACGCATAGAACTCGTGCTGCTCGTTGTAGTACAGCGGCGCCTCGTCCCGGATCGCCCGGAACGCCCGGTAGGGGTCGGCGTTGATCTCCACGTCGTACGGGTCGTAATAGACGCCGTCGGGTGCAGTCACTGTCACAGAGCTTCGCCTCTCGCTGCGCGCGCATAGTTGGTCGCGCTAAGAATCTGCGGCAACTCTGTCATCAGCCACCTGCGGGTGTCAACGCGGAATCCGCTTCCGCTACTTATTATTCTTCCTCAGCGAGAATCAGGTTCTCGTGATGTCTTATTTGTGCGATATGCGAACGCTTTCGCGTCATGCGCCGCCCGATTCGTCGCCGCTGCGAAAGCGCAACAGCGCTTCCTGGGCGTAGGACGCGACCAGCGTGCCGTCCTCGGCGAGGACGTCGCCGCGGCCGAAGCAGCGGCCGTGCGCCAGCACCGGGCTGTGCTGGCGCAGCAGAAGCCAGCTGTCGGTGCGGAACGGCTGGTGGAACCACACGGTGTGAGAGGTCACCGCCGAGGTGAACAGGGTTCCGTTGCCGCGGTGGCTGAACCCCTCGAAGGGCCGCAGCGCCGTTCCGATGAGCGTGAGGTCGGTGGCGTACGCCGTCAGGGCCGGTGCGAGTTCGGCTTCGACGGCCGGGGTGCGCATCCACACTTCGAACCGCGGCGGGCCGGTGGTGACCGCGCTCAGGTCGTCGGCGCTGCGGGTTTCCCAGGGGATGAGGTCCAGTTCGACCCGATGTGTCTCGTCCAAAAGTGCCGAAACCATTTGGCATTCTTGGTTTTCGGGGCCGTCTTCGACGGTGTGCATGCTCACCGAGGCACTGGCCAGCACCGCATGTGGTTGGCGAGCGGTGATGGTCAGCGATGCAAACGACCGGCCCTCATGCTGGCGCGTCGCTTCGTAGCGGACCGGTTCGGCGGCCCGCCCTTCGCGGGCGAACACCGAATGCAGCGACTTGACGGTTTTGCCGGGGCAGACCAGCGATGCCGCCCGGATGAACTGAGCGAGGAGCTGACCGCCGAACACTCGGTGGTAGTCCAGCTGTTGGCTGACGCCTTGGAACACCATGGTGTCGGTGTCGGATCGCCCGCTCGCGACGCGCAGATCAAGGCAGCCGAGCAGGTCGGTCCACAGATCCACGCGGTCAGTGTAAGTTAAATTCTCGCTGACCGGTAAGCCCGTTCTCGCGAGTTATTTGCCGACGAAACCCTGCGAGCAGAAGTCCCAGACCTCGTCGGCGGTGATCGGATGCATGGTCGCGTCGTCCGGCCCGCCGCTGGATTGCGCGACGAACATCACCGTTTGCATGGTCATCGCGGCCATCCGCTTCGGGTTGACGCCGGTGCGCAGCTCCTTGGCGTCGTACGCGGCGTCCATCAGTTCGGTCAGCAAAGTAACCAGCGGCGCGTGAGCGACCTTGACTTCGTCGGGATGTGACACCAGTAGCCGTGGAGCAAAGTCGGTGAACAGCGGCCGCTTGGCGGTCGGGTCGGGGCGCGAAGCCTCGAAAAGCAATTCGACGGCGACCTTCAACCGTTCGATCGGGTCGTCGTGGTTGGCGGTGGCGGCGCGAATCTGGTCCGCCGAACGGCTCAACGCATCTTCGAACAGCGCGAGCAGAAGTTCGTGTTTGCCGTCAAACTGCAGGTAGAAGCTCCGCAGCGACTGCCGCGACCGGTCAACGACTTCTTGCACGGTGAAGTCCGTGCTGCCCTTTTCGATGATGATGGCCTGGGCCGCGTCCAGGAAACGCTGGACGCGTTGTGCGGCTCGCAGCTTCGCCGTCTTGATCGACCGCTCAACCGCGCGCTGCTTCCAGGCCGGCTCTTCGCTTGGGCTGGTCACGGACACCTCAGGTGATCGCCGCGAGGGGAGAACATGATTGGACTGTACCGGAGAACGCCGCGTCATTGGTGTGCTGGCCCCCTCGCGGGACGACGTGTCTGAGATTGTAACTTTCCCTTCACGAGAATACTATTCTCTCACTGCTCTGCAGGGAAGCGGAACGCGAATTACGGCCCCTGGATCGAGTCCGAGGGAGGGCTCATGCAACTGACCTTCGACGCTGACGTCGAGGCATTCCGTGCCGAATTCGTGGCCTTTCTCGACGAGCACCTGCGCGACGAAGCGCAAACCGTACAACGCTCGCAGTCGTCTTCCGACGTTCCGCCGTGGGCGCGGCAATGGCAGCGGATGCTGTTCGACCACGGTTGGCTGCTGCCCGGCAACCCGCCCGAGTTCGGCGGCCGTAACGCCACGGTGCTGCAGCAGTACGCACACGCCGAGGAGTTGTCTCGGCGGCGCATCTATCAAAGCTTCAATCCGCAGGGTGTCGGCATCATCGCCGCGTCGATCCTTTCGTTCGGGACGCCCGAGCAGAAGCAGCGCTGGGCGGTGCCGATCCTGCGGGCCGAGATGACCGCGTCACTGGGGATGAGCGAACCGGGCGCCGGATCGGATCTGGCATCGCTGCGCACTCGCGCGGTGCTCGACGACGACCATTTCGTAGTCAATGGACAAAAGGTGTGGACATCGGGCGCACACGACGCCGAGGTGTTGTTGACTTTCGTGCGGACGGATCCCGATGTGCCCAAACACAAAGGGATCAGCGTGCTGCTGATCCCTACTGACAGTCCCGGTGTGGCGCGCCGGCCGTTCGCGTCGGTGCCAGATCGCGACGACGTAGATTTCAATGAGGTGTTCTTCACCGATGTGCGGGTGCCTCTGGAGAATCTCGTCGGCCCACTGAATGAGGGCTGGCGAGTCGCCAACGGGTCGCTTGGACACGAGCGCAACATGCTCTGGATGGGCTATGCGGACCAATTACAGGAAATGACAGCTGATTTCGAGCCGACGGGAGAGCTGGAACGCGACCGCTACGCCACATTGGTAATGGACTGTGAGGCGTTGCGGTTGCTTGGTTCGGTGACCCTGGCGCGAGCGGCCCGTGGCGAAGAGGACGTGGCCAGCCAATCGGTGCTCAAGCTGCTCGGGTCGGAAGCCGTACAGGGCGCGACCGAGCACGTGCTGGGCGCCAGTCTGGTCGACGGGCTCCTGCACCCCGCCGTCACCGGCCCGTACGCACCGTTGAACTTGGATTCCCACTACGGCAGCTGGTTTGACCGCTACCTGCGCAGCTTTGCTGCCACCATCGCCGGTGGGACGTCTGAGATTCAGCGGAACATCATCGCCCAGCGGATTCTCGGCCTGCCGCGCAACTAATCGGCAACCAGCTCAGAGTTGGGCCAGCCGCGGCGCAAACCCTTTGGCGCGCAGCGCTGCTCCGGCCTCACGCGTCAGCTCGCGTGAACTGCCGAGCATGGCGTCCAACACCAAGGCACGCTTGATATGCCGCTGCAACTCATGCTCGGCGGTGAAGCCGATACCGCCGAGCACCTGCTGACAGTGCCGCGCGGCGCTCAGCGCCGCTTGGCCGGCTGCGGCCTTGGCGAGCAGAGAGCTCAATTCGTCAGGCTCGGCCGCGGCGGCCACCAGCGTGCTCTCCGCGCCTTCGATGGCGACCAGTGTTTCGGCCAGCCGATGCCGGATCGCCTGGAACGACGCGACAGGTCGACCGAACTGAGTGCGGTCCAGGGCGTGCCGGCGTGCCAGTGACAACATCGAGCGACCGGCGCCGACCAGCCACCAGCCGAGTGCCCGCCGCCCGGCGGCGGTCGGCACCGAATCACCTTGCGCCACGCGGTGTATCGGCAAGTCATCGCCCAGCGCGGAGGTCGGCTGGTCGGTACGTTCCCAGACGATCCAGGGGCCGCCGGTGAACGGCAGCGGCACCGTACCTCCACCTTTGCGGCCGGCCGCGCGCAGTACGACGTCGTTGAGCACCGGGGCGTGAGCGCCAGTCTCACCGAGTAACCGGAACACCAAAGGAACTGCAGCCTCGGGCATTTCGTCGAGCATCTCGAGCCAGCCCAGCTCGGCCAGTGCCGCGTCGAGTTGCTCGCCCGACGCCGTGGCCATTGTCTTGCGCAGGCCGTCTTCCAGCAACTGCAACGATTCGTTGTCCACGCTCACTCCTTGCCCAGATCCAGAAGCCGGCGCGCGATGATATTGCGCTGAATCTCAGCGGTGCCGCCGTAGATGGTGGCCGCTCGTGAGTAGAGGAATTCGGATCGCCAGGGTGTGTCGTCCAGTTCCAGTGTCCCCGGCAGCAGATCACGCACAGTGTCGTAAAGCCGTTGCTCGGCGCCGGCCAACAGCACCTTGTCGATGGACGTCTGCGGGCCGAGCTTCTCGCCGTCGGCCAGCCGGTGCTGCGTGGCCCGGGAGCGGCAGCGCAGCGTATGCAACGCGAGATAGGCTGCGCCGAGCTCATATTCGTCGGGATCCGACGCCTCGGCGATCAGTTCGTCGAAGCGTGCGTACAGGTACGCGATGCGTTGCCAGAAGCACGTGGAGCGCTCGTAGGGGAGCAGATCCATCGCGAGTCGCCAGCCGTCGCCGGGACGGCCGAGCATGCGATTGGCCGGCACCACCACATCGTCGTAGTAGACCTCGCAAAACTCGTCGACACCATGCATGGTGCGCAGCGGGCGGACGGTGATTCCCGGCGTATCCAAGTCGACGAAGAACGCGGTGATCCCGTCGTAGCCCGGCGCCGTGCGAGTAAGCAGGATGCACCTGGTGGAGAACTGCGCGAAACTGGTCCAGACCTTCTGTCCGTTGATGATCCAGTTGTCGCCGTCCTGAACCGCGCGGGTGGTCAGCGAAGCCAGGTCGCTGCCAGATCCCGGCTCGGAAAAGCCCTGACACCATTGCTCTTCGCCTCTGAGCAGTCGTGGCACCATTTCGGCGGCGAGTTCTACGGGCGCGTAGTCGATCATGGTGGGTGTGAGCACTTCGAGCATCGAATAGGGGCCCGGTTCAGCGAGACGGCGACCGACTACTTCTTCGCCGACGACCGCGCGGAGGATATCGGGACCGCCCAACCCGCCGACTTCTTCCGGCCAGCCGTAGCGCATCCAGTCCGCATCGTAGAGTGCCCGGCTGACGCGGGCCATCTGCTTCATGTGCCCCTCGAGCGAGTGATCCGGCCCGGGGGTCAGGTCGTGCTCATCGAGCCAGGCTCGAAGATCCGCCCGGAACTGCTCGACCTTCATGCAGGCGGGCGTCCTATTGCGTGCGGGCGGCCTGAGTCGTGCACGCCGCTACGCCGAATAAACGTCATGGCACGGGTTTTCAGCCGCCACCCGTCGTCCGTCCGCACGTACGTGTCCTTGTAATAACCGATCCGCATGTCGTGCGTGGCGTTGTCGATGAAGCACAGCGGCTGCGTTCCGGTCGCCGCGTCGCCATCCAGTTCGATCACCGGAGTGGCGGTCATGAACAAGCCCTTTGGTGCGGCGTCCACCAGCACCGGAAACCGGTCCAGTGAATAGGTTTCGCCGAACGCGCTGTAGGTACCGTCCGGGGTGAACACCGCGATCAGGCCGTCGATGTCTTCCTGCGTGATGGTCACCGCGTAGCGAGCGAGCAATTGCTGAATCTCGACGAGGTCTTCAATTCGCTTGGACATAAACCTTGCCGCCTTTCATCACGAAGCCCACTTTCTGGGTTACGCCGATGTCGGACAACGGATCTCCCGGCACAGCGATGATGTCGGCAAGCTGGCCCTCAGCCAGCCGGCCGCGGTCGGTGACATTGATCAGCTCCGCGGCGGTTACCGTGGCAGCACGCAGCACCGCCAGTGGCGGCAGTCCCCAATCGACCAGCGTGACAAGCTCATCGGCGTTCTTGCCGTGTGGAATGGCCGGGGCGTCGGTGCCGACCGCGATCTTCACGCCGGCTTCGTAGGCAGCCAGGATCGAGGTCCGCGACTTCGGAAACATCTCGGCGGCCTTGGCCTGCAGCTCAGGTGGGGCATGCGAGACATCCATTCCCTCGGCCAGCCGCCGCGTCGACACCAGAAATGTGCCGCGCTCGACCATCAGCGCGATCGCCTCGTCGTCGATCAGGAACCCGTGCTCGATGCAGTCGATACCCGCTTCGACGGCGTGCTTCACCGCTTCGGCGCCGTGCGTGTGCGCGGCGACCCGCATCCCGCGCCGATGTGCCTCGTCGACGATCGCCCGCAGCTCCTCGTCCGAATAGTGCTGCGCTCCAGGCGGCCCCGTCAACGACATCACGCCACCGGAGCAGCAGACCTTGATCAGCTCGGCGCCGTGCTTGATCTGGTAGCGCACTGCCTTGCGAATCTCGTCGACGCCGTTGGCGATACCCTCCTCGACCGTCAACTCAAGCACGTGCGGCGCGAACGCGGCGAACATCGTCGGGTCAAGGTGCCCACCGGTCGGGGTGATCGCATGCCCGGCAGGCACCACCCGCGGGCCGTCGATCCAGCCCGCGTCGATGGCCTTTCCCAGCGCGACATCGAGCAGATAGCCACCGGTCTTGACGAACAATCCGAGGTTGCGCACGGTGGTGAACCCGGCCCGCAACGTGCGGCGGGCGTTTCCTACGGCGCGCAATACTCGGGTCGGCGGATCATCCTGGACCGAGGACAGCGCGGGTTTCTCCCCGCGCCCACCCATCAGCAGGTTGACTTCCATGTCCATCAGGCCCGGCAGCAGGATCGAATCACCGAGATCGATGACTTCACCGTCGGGTTTACCGCCGACACCGACGATTCGATCCTGGTCAACGCGGAGAATGCCGGGCGAGACGATCTCGCCGGCGTCGACGTCGAGCAGTCCGGCAGCCTTCAGCGTGAGCACCGTCTAGATCACCGGCTCCCGGATCAGCTGCACCCACGCGGCTCCACTGTCGGGCACACGGGGCTGTTTCCACGCCTCGATCGGGAACGACACCATCACCAGAGACTGCATCAGATGCATCAGGGTTCGTGCGTCTTCGGGCAAGTCGTCGAGCGGAAATTTGTCGCAGTATTCGATGACATCGTTCAGCCTGGGGAACGCCGCGTCGTAGAACGCCTGCATCTCGGGCATCGACGACGCCAGCCGTTTGGCGTAACGCTCGGGCTCGGTGGCCAGATCCCACTCGAGATATGGCTCCAGGTACGAGAATTCGGCGGGCAGTTTTTCAGTGGTGGCCATTGCCGGCGTACTCCTTCACGTAGTCATTGGTCACCTTATGCAGGTGGCGAAGCATGATCTCCTGATCGCACAGCAGGAAGTCGTTGACCACCTTGGTGCCGATCATGGTCTGGGTCGCTTCCAGGGTGTTGGCGTCCTGCAGCGCGTATTCCTTGAATGTCACCGCGGCCAACTCATGCGCCAGCCGTTCGCGCGCGTTGCGGGGCGGAACGAAGTACAGCGTGCATTCGAAGATGTGCTTGTCGACGGCGGTCGGCCAGTAGTGGTAGGTCAAGAACCAGCCCGGCTCCCAGATCAGCAGCATGAAATTCGGATAGAAGTGCCACTCGTCAATGCCCCACTGCGGCACTTTCTTCGGGTTGATGCCCGAGGGCAATTCACCGAACTTCTCGATGACCTCCGGCTTGTCCCACGGGCCGAAGAGCCCGCTGCGCAGCACTTGGTCCATCGGCTTGACCATGCTCATGTCCGCGGGCGGCGCCTGACCGCCCCAGGTCGAGATCATCGCGTGCGGGCTGGCCATCTCGTAGTACAGCGCCTCGAAGCCGAACTTCTGAATCTTGGCAGCCTCCTCCTTGGTGTACTGGCCTTGATGCAGTACCGGCGCGTGATAGAACTCGGCGAACGCGTCCATGAACAGCTTCCAGTTGCTGCCGACCTCGGCCCGGTAGGAATAGGTCTCGGTCATCTCGTTGAACGGGTAGCCCTCGATGCCCTTGGCCAACGGCCCGAGGTAGTCGACCAGCGGCTTGGCCTGGTTGTCGAAGTTGATGAAGATGAAGCCTTCCCACAACTCGCACCGAACCGGCACCAGCCCGTAGTCGCTCTTGTCGACGTCGAAAAACTCCTCCTCCTGCTGGATGAAGGTCAGCTCGCCGTCGAGGCTGTAGCGCCATGCGTGGTACTTGCAGGTGAACTGCCGGCAGGTGCCGGAGGTCTCCTCATGCGGAAAGTCGTTCCACACCAACTTGTTTCCGCGGTGGCGGCACACGTTGTGGTAGGCCTTGACGGACCCTTCCTTGGTCTTGACGATGATGACGGACATGCCCTTGCCCGCCGACGGCAACTCTTTGGTGAAGTAGCTGCCGGTGCGCGGTAAGCGCTCGACGCGGCCAACGTTGAGCCAGGTCCGCTTGAAGATCGCGTCGCGCTCGGCCTCGAAGAACGCCGGATCGATCGAATCGGTGTAGTCCACCGGCGCGGTGCCGAGTTCCGGGTAATTCTCGGTCCAGCTGCCGGCATCCGGCTTGGTGAAGTGTGCCAAGGTACTACCTCTCTTTTGTTTCGCTGGCTTGGTCGCCTTCGACCTCGACGCCAAAAGTGTTCAGGGCCATTGCAAGTGCGATGTAGTTGCCGGTGGTGAAGACCAAGTCCATCCGCTGTTGTTCATCGAGCCGCTCGCCCAGGGTCGCCCAGGTCTGATCCGAGATGTTGCTGTTCTCGTCGAGCTCGTCGACGGCGCGCATCAGCGCGTGATCGAACGCGTCCTTCGCCTGGCCGGTCTGCGCGGCCTCGATGTCGGCGTCGGTCAGCCCGACTTTCTTGCCCATCTCCACGTGGTGCGACCACTCGTAGCTGCAGTCGCGGCGATGTGCAACGCGCAGGATGATCAGCTCGCGGATCCGCGGCGGCAGCGTCGACCCGTAGAGCAGATAAGTACTGAATTTGAGATAGGCGCGGGTGAGCTTCGGGTGGCGCACCAAGGTCGACAGCAGGGTCCCTGCGTCGTCCGGGTTCCGGCGCTGCTCGGGAAGCATGCCGGATACCGCATGCCGGGCAGCGTCGTCCCACTGATCCGCCGGCAACGGGGACAGACGCATGCGGCCTCCTCATCTACGAGAATCAGATTCTCATATTTGATCAATAGGTTTCCATGAACCGCGGGATTGGTCAATATTTGTGTTCTGCCTGCGGCGACGTT
>NZ_JBAPMI010000011.1:0-10138 GCF_049278535.1 Mycobacterium sp.
GCCGTCGTCGAAACTCGGGCCGACGTCCAAAAGCCTTAGGGCAGCACGGTGTGCATCAGCATCACGTTGTACGACGACCACAGGGACAAATTGAAGTAGAGGTCTCTACCCGACGACCAGGGATGGACGAACGGCGCATAGATGCCGCCCGGGACCTGGGTCGACCTGACGAGCACTTGCGGCGCACTCCATGGTCCCTGCGGAGCCGACGCAGTTCTCATGACGACGTTGTTGACACCGTTGCAATACAGCACTACGTATTTCTGGAGATACGCGTTGTATTGGGCGGACATTTCGCTCACCGGTGCCGGAATCACCGCCGTGGCAGCCGACGGCCTGTTGAGTACCCATGACCCGGCGCTGCCGAAGTAGCCTTTGTTCCAGTATTCGTACTGGCTAAGGTCGAGCACCGAGTTCTCCGGCACTCTGGCCAGATGCGCCGCACCGCCGCGGCCGGACGGGGTCCCGAATGAATAGACGTAACCGTCGCCGGGCCGCATGAACGCCCCTTGCTGAAAATTCTGGTTTCCCGAGACGAATCGAACTCCCGGGACGCGGCCCAGCCCAGCCGCACGAATCGTCGCAAGGTCGACCGACCAGTTCTGGCCGTTGTCGGTGGACGTCGCGATCGCCGAAAAGTTCGTCGTCCAGCGACCGGGATTGCCCCACTGCTTGACGGACATGAAGTTGATCAATTGGGTTGCGCCAACGGAGATGCCGGCGGTCGGGATGACCGACGGCTCCGATGCCGCCAGGTTGAGGCTGCCGATGTTCTCCTTGGAGAAACTCGGCTGATCTTCCGGTGAGCCGGACGATGGGTCACCAACCACGCCATCTGGCACCGTGATTCCGTCGCCCAGGTTGCGATCTGGGCTGCGGAACATCGTGTTCCTGCGCCATTGCTGGCCCGGGACGCTGCAATCGCCGTAAGTATCGCCGAATGCCATCAGCACCTGGTCGTTACTGGGATTGCCGTTGTCCCAGAGGATTCCCAGGTCGGCCCCGGACATGCCGAAGCGTTGGAAGGTGTTGTTGGGGCTGCCCGGTCCGTTCACCCAGCCGGCGATCGATGTGGTCGGCGCTGGGACCGCTGCTGCCGGGGCCGGGGCGGTATTCGGATTCTGCTGAATGCCGTTCGGGACCGATTGGTTGCCCATGCCGGGCGGACTGGGCCAAGGGATCACCGCCCCTTGGTCTTCCAGAGGCGCGGAGGTAATTGAGCCAGGTTCACCGGGAAGCAGACCCAGCCTCGGCAACGGCGCCCGGTCGTCCGCACCGAGAGGCTTGCGCCCGATCGGAAGATGGTCGACCGACCGTGGCACAGGAATCATCGGCGCCACGCCGCTCGCTCCCGGGGCAGGAGTTGTTTGCGCGCACGGCGCGGCGGTCGCTGGTGGCGCCACCTCTACGGGAACGATCATTCCGATGACCGCCGCTGACGCCACAGATACCGATGCGAATCGTCGAAGCGCCGACATGTCACACCTCTTCAAGTCAGCGACGTCGCTTTCGAGGTCGACAACTGGTTGATGTGACAATAGTTACTTCTGTGCACTCTGTGGTTCCTGATGCACTGATTGATACGTGCCCGAGACCAGGTCGCAACCCACGAATGCCTAGCTCAGGCGCGGCCCACTGACTCCGTAGGCCGCCCCTCGCTCATTGAAAAAACGGCTCTCGGAAATGACTCGTCGCGCGGCCCGTTGTTTTCGCGTCGTACATCGCAAGATCGGCATCGCGCAGGATTTCGAGCGCATCGCGTCGTTCGTCGGCCCGCACCGTTGCTATACCGATACTGGCGCTGATACAAGTGTAATCTGTTCTGGTACGGCCACTTTCGTGCGTTATCAGTATCGGTTCCTCAAGCGCTTTGTGCAGCCGGTTCACGAGTTCCTCGAGTTCGGTCCACGTTATGGGCGCGGCCAGCAGCGCCACAAATTCGTCGCCCCCGACGCGCCCGATCACGTCGTCGGGGCGCAACTCTCGACGGAGACGTTGGCCGGCAATTTGAAGGACGGTGTCACCGGCGTGATGTCCGAGCGCGTCGTTGACGCTCTTGAATTTATCCATGTCGATGAAAAGCACTGCGCTCAAACGGTGCTCAGCGGCGGTAATCGCGTCGGTGATTAGCGCGACCAGTCGAGAACGGTTGGGCAGCCCGGTCACCAGATCGTGGGTGGCCTGATAAATGAGTTGCTGATGCGCGTTGTGCTGTTCGGTGATGTCGGTGAATGACACCAGCACCGACGATCGGCTTGGATCAGTGGGATCGAGGAACGACCAGTTCGCGGACAGCCACAACCTGCGGCCGTCGCTGCGTCGGTCGACACCATAGACACAGCCCCTATTCGGGGTGAGGGTCAGCCTCTCAAGGACCGGCCGTTGATCGGAGCCCAGCAGGCGGCCATCAGCGTTATAGACCGGAATTGCGGCGGCTTTCGCCAAGTCGAGGATGTCGACTCCACTCGTCGGTACGCCCATCAGTCGCAGCGCGGCCGGGTTCACTGATTCCACCGACCCGTCCGGCGCGATGACGAGCACCCCCTCTTCCAGGGAGGCAACGATGGCCTGGAAGTGCTGCTCAGCGCGCCGCAGGGCGGTCTGGTCGGCACACAACACCACATATCCGTCGTCCATCCGGGACGCCGACACCCGCACAATCAGCGCGGAGCCGTCGGCGCCGCGATGCGTCGCGTGCACCACTCCCCCGGCGGCGACGATCGCTGCCGGAGCCAGTCCAGCACCGACCACCTCGGCGATCGGTAGCCCTAACGCTGCGGCAGCCGGCCGGCCGTAGATTTGTTCGGCCGCCGGATTCCAACTGGTGACCACGCCCGTCAGGGTGGTCGCCGCGATGGCATCACTGGCATGGGTGACCAGCGCTGCCTGGAAGCGCAGGCTCGCCTCCGCGGCCCTTTGCGCGGTCAAGTCCCGGAAAATCACCTGGCGAGCGGGCTTGCCCTCCCACCGCGTGTCGACTGCCAGCGCCTCAATCTCGCGGGTTTTACCGTCGAACGTCAAGATCACCAGTTCCAGAGGCGGTTCTATGCCCCCGTCATCGCGGTGGGCAGCCAGGTGGGCGTGCACCGCGGGAAGCGAGTCGGGGTGCACGAAATCCGTGACGAGACGCCCGAGGAACTGGTCGGCCGATTGGGCCGCCATCTTCCGCACCAGGGTTTCGTTCACATACACATAGCGGCCGTCTACATGCACGCCGATCGCAACCGGACTGTGGTCGAGCAGCCACCGGTACCGCTGTTCGGCTTCGTCGACCCGCAACTGCTCAGCCGCAGCAGCTAATTCCTCGCTGCACCCGACGACATGCCCTTCGCTGAGTAGATCTCCCAAGCGCCCCACCAGCCTCGTTCAGCGATATCGCCATTGCTGAATAGTGCAGCACAGAACAGACGCTTGCGCAGACTTATCGCGATGACCTCGACGCCGCGGCGATGGCTTTCGATGCCGCAGCCGACGGGCATTTCAACTGGACTGGTCGAGTTCTGTTCGGGCCTGGTCGATTTGGTCGTAGGCGTATGCCGCCATGGCGGGGATGGTCATCTTTTCGCCTGCACCGGCGAGCGATTCGTAGGCCGGGTCGCCGAGGACATCGCGTAGGTGAGCGATGGTGGTGTTGATCTCGGGAAAGGCCAACGCCGTGAGGAGGTTGAAGGCGAACCCGGCGATGGTGGCCGCCGGTTCGTGGCGTCCGAGCCGATCGAAAAGGGAGGCGAGGATCGCGAGGGCGCTGCGCACCCCGGTGGTGTTGCCCGCATCGTGGTAATTGCGGATCACCAGCGTGGCGTGATCGAGGGCGGCCAGCGGGTCACCGTGTGCGGTTTCGAGGCGGGACAGCTGGCCCGCCAGGAGTGACTCGGTGTAGCGGTTGGCGCTGTCCTGAGCGATCACCAGGCCCCGGCGCAGGGCCTCCAGCGATCCAGCGGGATCGGCGTCGCGGAAGGCGTAGCCGTGGACGAACAGCGCGTATGAGAGCACAAACGGGTTGTTGATGGCTTCGGCGGCCTCGATCAGGCCGGTCGCGGCGGCCCTCGCCTCCTCACCGCGACCGGAGAGCGTCAGCCCGAAGACCAGTAATGCCCTGGTGTTTCCATGGGTGTCGCGGCCGCGTTCCAGCTGGGCGCGGCACCATTCGACCATGCGATCGGGCCGGCCGACGGCCAGGTACGCGGCGCCCAGCGCGCCCTCGCCGCCGAAGGGCACCTCGTAGCGGCCACTGCCGATCACCAGCTGGCCCGCGTCGGCATAGCGGACCGCCGCCTCGATGCGTCCAGGATTGCAGCAGTACGACGCCATCACGTACAGGAACGCCAGCCGGGGATGGTCGACGGCGCGGGCGGGCTCGATGAGCTCTTCGGTCCAGGCGATCGGCTCGTAGTTGTCGACCCACAGGCCGACGAATGAAGCATAGGTGGCGATGGTGGCGGCGACATCGAGGTCACCTTGGTTGGCGGCCCACCGAAACGCGGTGCGCAGATTGGCCATCTCGACGCTGACCCACGCGTAGGCGTCCCGCTGCCGGGGGCTGTCCCACAGGGCCAGGATGTCAGCTTCACGTCCGGCGAAGTGGCGCGCATGCGCGGTACGTACCTCGGTCGCCGAACCGCCGGTGGTGAGTTGCTCCTCGGCGAACTGGCGGATCGTCTCCAGCATCGAAAACCGGGTCCGCCCGGATGACCGTTCGGCCACCAGCAGGGACTTGCGCACCAAGGCATCCAGTAGATCCAGCACGGCGTACTCGTCAGCATGATCGAATCCGGCTACCGCGCAGGCGCTTTCGAGATCGAATCCACCCGCGAACACCGAACCGCGCTCCAGCAGCGCCTTCTCCGCATCACCGAGCAGGTCGTAGGACCACTGCACAGCGTGGCGCAACGTCTGGTGGCGCTCGAGGCCGCGCCGGGCGCCGACCAGCAGCCGGAATCGCTGATCGAGCCGATCACGCACCTCGCTAGCGGTCATCGACGCCATCCGCGAGGCCGCCAGCTCGATGGCCAACGGGATGCCGTCGAGGCGGCGGCAGATCTCCACCACCGCCTCCGCCTCGCCGGGCCGGGCCAGCGAGAAATCCGACACGACACTTTGCGCACGGTCGATGAAAAGGTTCACGGCGGCGGATTCGGTTCTGGAGCTAACGTCGAGCGACGGGACACGCCATAACTGTTCTTCGCTGACCCCCAACCCTTCGCGGCTGGTCGCGAGAACCGTTACGGTCGCCGAGGCGGCGAGGATCGCCTCGACCAGATCCGCGACACTTTCGACAACGTGCTCGCAGTTGTCGAACACCAGTAGCCGGACTCTGCCCTCCAATGCGCCCGCGACACTGTCAGCCACGCTCTTCCACGGCTGTTGGATGATGCCCAGCACCGCGGCCACCGCGTCGGGCACTGCCGCCGGATCGGCGACCGCGGCCAAGTCGAAAACCCAGACCCCGTCCGGGAACTCGTCAGCCAATCGGGACGCGACCTCCAGCGCCAGGCGCGTCTTGCCGACCCCGCCCACCCCGGTCAACGTCACCAACCGATGAGCCTTCACCGCGCCTTGCACCTCGGCGAGCTCGGACTCGCGCCCGATGAAGCTGGTCGCCGCAAGCCGCAAGTTGCCCGGGCTAGTGTCTAGCGCCCGCAACGGCGGAAAGTCCGTGCGCAGGCCCTCCGCTTGGACCTGAAAAATCCCGACCCGGGTCGGCAGGTCCCGCAACCACCGCGGTCCCAGATCGATGAGATCAACACCGTTGAGTACACCCGCCGTGGAGTCGGCCAACAGGATCTGCCCGCCGTGACCGGCAGCCATCACCCGCGCAGCGCGGTTGAGCACCGCACCGAAGTAATCTCCCTCTCGCAGCTCGGCTTCCCCGGTCGCAACCCCCATCCGCACCGGCAACTCCAACCCCCGCTGCGCCGCCACCGCCGCATCCACCGCAGACTTCGGCGAGGCGAACGCGGCTAACACCCCGTCACCGGTGTGTTTGAACAGCCAGCCGCCATGAGTCTCGATGGCCCGGCGCAGTGCCGCGTCGTGTGCGGATAGTGCCACCCGCATCGCCTCCGCGTCCGCCTCCCACCGACGCGTCGAACCCTCCACGTCGGTGAACAGAAACGTCACCACCCCCGAAGGAGCAGCCGCAGCAGAAGCAGAAGCGGACATACCTGCACAATCTCACAGCAGACTTGCGGTAGCACCCAGTCCGGTGCATTCGCGGATCGCCGGCCGTGCCAGTTGCGCCAATATTGCCGGCACTAGCGTGCCCCCGGTACATGTTCACGTGCCGCTACCGACCGGCCGTCTCCGGTGTCGAAGACCTCGACGACGACGTCGGAGTCCCGATAGCAGGCCAGCGGTGTCAGCCCCGGGGTGCGCGCGATGACAGCGTGCGCCGCGTCACCGTCGAGCGGGTAGTCGGTCACGGTGCGACGCCAATGTGCGGCAACGATATTCGCGCCTGGCTGCAGCCGCACGCATTCACGCTGCAACACCGCGGCCAATGTGTCTTTCTCCAAATAGTAGGCAACCTCGCTTAGCACCAGCAGATCGAACGGACCGGGCGGCCACGTCGCGTCGATAGACGACCGAGCAAGCGTCACCCGATCGCGGCAGCCGGCCTCGCGCAGTCGCGCATCGGCGCTGCGCAGCGCCGCATCTGCGACATCAGTGGCGGTCACGTGAGCGCATCGCGAGGCCAGTTGTGCGGACAGTGCGCCTATCGAGCAACCGGGCTCGAAAGCGTGCCGGTAGCGCTGTTTGGGCAGCAGGGCCAATGTGATGGCGTACTTGCGCTGTTCGTACCAGCGAGTTGCCAATTGCCACGGATCGTCTGCGTCGGCATACATCCGGTCGAAGTAAGCGTCGGGCAGTCGCGCGCTCACCGAAACAGCACCTCTCCCACCGTCAGCAGTCGCGGCAAGACGAAAGATGGCAATATCGGCGCCGAGCCGGTGGATGCCGGCTCGAACTGGCTGCGAAAGCATTGCGCTGCAAGTTGTTTCCGGCCAACCGCCATGCCGGACGTGGGTACGGAGTAGGCACGATCCCACGGGACCATGGGGTCGCCGGGCTTGGCCCAGTGCCACATCCAAACCGGATATTCGAGCAGGACGGCGCCGGTGCGGCCGCATGCGGCCGCGGTCGCCCGCCCCACCGCCTCGTGATCGGGATGCCCGTCACCTCGCCAGGTGGCCGCACACCACGCGTGGGGCACAGAGCTTTCCAGGATCTCCGTGAGCAAATCGCAGAGTGCGTCCTCGCAGCCGGAAAGTCGGCCGTCGGGCAAGCCAAGTGATACGGGCGTCGGAGCACCTAAAATACTTGCCGCTCTGCGTAACTCGTGTCTTCGCGTAGTTTCCAAACGGTGTTGTTCGGTCCGCGGGGCACCGGGATTGGCGGCGCCGCCGTCAGTGACCGACACCACCTGGACATCGACACCTGCCGAAACCAGTTGCGCAACTGTCGCGCCCAGACCGAGAGTTTCGTCGTCCGGGTGGGGCGCGACCACCACCAGGCCGGGGCATTCGGCCAGATCGAGGCGCGGTAGGGGCCGCTGTTTGAGCGCAGCAAGCCATGCCGCTGCCGACGTACCCCCGCTGATGAGCGGTTCAGCCGCGAACCTAACGGAGTTGCTTGTCTCGATCGTTCGCAACGTCATCCGCTACGCCGGTGGCCCGCAAGCCGGCCAAGCTCGGCCAGATCCCGCTCGGCGTGGCTCTGTCGTATGTAGATGGTCAGATCGGCCACCCGTTGCGCGTGCCGACCGTCCTGACACAGCGGGCCCGGTCCCAGAGCGCGGCCGGTGCGGGTGATGGCTTCATCGGCCGCCTGTTCCACGATCGTGCGCGCCCGGCGCGCCAGCAATTGGGCCTGGTTGAAGCGGTCGAATGGATCGGCATCGATGCGGGTGGCTGCGTCGGCCAACATCGAATCGCCGGCGGCGAGCGCGGCGTCCACGGCGCCCAGGTGCGCCAAGGCGTGCGGGTCCGCGGATTCGCTTGCTGCGCAGCGGTATAACGGTTCAGCTACCTTACGTGCACCACCGAGCCAGCAAGCGGCCACACCGATCGCACCGTGCCAGAAGCCCGGTCGGCTCAAGTACTCACCCGGCCCGCCCACGTCGACCGCGTGGGCGCCGGTGAATTGCACCGGCCGGGTGTCACTTCCGGCCATGCCGGCGTTCCACCACGTGGCCGGCAACGCTTTGACGGCGGGTTCGGATACGGCAACGGCGAACAGACCCTGGCGTCCGTCGTCGAGCTGAGCGGTCACCAGCGCATGGGTGCAGAAACCCGCCCCCGAGCACCACGCCTTGGTGCCGTTCAGCGTGAACGCACCGCCGCGGATACGGGTTGCAGTCAATACCGCGTGAGGGGCTTCGGCCGCCCAAACACCCCACAGTTGATCTGAATCCGGTGGCTTACCGCCCAATTCGTGGAGGATCGCGACAGCGTCAGCATGCGCCTCGACGATCCTTGCCGCCACGATGTCGTCCTGAGCCAGCAGCATCAGACGTTGCCAGCGCTCGGCAGTACGTCCCGATGCCGGCAGGGGTAGCTCCAATCGACCCGACTCCAGCCAGTGCTTAACCAAACCCGCCGTCACGCGCAGTCCCCCGATTTCTCCAACTGATCGAGGCGATCAGCGAAGCCCCCCGGGGCTTTGGCCAGCGTGCGCGACGACGTGATGACCGACAATTCGGCATCCCGGTGAACGCTGTAACCGGCGGCCTCGAACCGCGCTACCAAGTCCACATCCTCGCCGGAGGGCAGCGCGCGGAAGCCGCCGACTCGCCAATAAGCCTCGGCGCTGAACCCCATGTTCGCGCCATGGATGTGATCGTGGTGGCCACCTCGATGCTTCCGCCCGATTCCGTAAGTCCGCAAGTAGCGTTCAGCGACGTCGGGGGAACGGTGACACCAGTCGTCGACGCGCACCACGCCCAACACCATGTCTGCGCCGAGGCCCAGTTGATGTAGCAGCCAGTCGGGGCCGACCCTGCTATCGGCGTCGGTGGTCGCATACCAGCACTTTGTGGTGTCGGTGACAAGCGAGCGGGCATAAGCGAAACCGGCCGCCCGGGCGGCACCCACGTTATGGGCCTCAACGCTGATGAAGTGCACGTCGGGCCCGAATTGACCGGCAAGTTCCGCGCTGTCGTCATCGGTGGCGTCCAGGACCACCACGATGGCGACCGGTATCGGCGCGCACAGCGCGGCGGTCACCACCGCACGCAGACTGCCCGATAGCTCGGCGTGCTCGTTGTGCGCCGGGATCACAACGATTGCCCGCTCATGGACACGCGGCGCAGGCGCTAACATAGCTGCTCCATTGCCCATTTTGCGGTCGCTTAAACAGGCAAACGGCTGCAGAAGTCATGGAAGGGCGAAAACATGCCCGCCGATAACGAATTTGACAAATTGCTGTACGCGGAAATGGCGCGGCTGGTCGAGAATGGCCCCTACAGCCGAAATCGCCTGCCAGCTTGACGCCGTTCAGCGGCGACTAAATCAAGGCCCGTGTTTGGCGGCCGCTGTGTCGGACTCCACACCGCCCGCGGGCGCTCCGGTGCGCTGAATCTGTTCGGCTACGCGCCCCACGATTTCACCAACGAAGTCCAGGCCGTCGCCGCGATGCTGGCCACCCACGCCGCGATGGCATTCGCCATGGGGACAAGCAAGACCAGTTCCATTCCGCGCTGGCCAGCCGCGACGCCATTGGACAAGCCAAGGGCATCCTCATGGAGCGATTCCAGGTGGACGCGGTACGCGCCTTCGAGCTACTCAAACGGCTGTCGCAGACCGAGAACACACCCCTGCGCGATGTCGCCGCCGAAGTGATCAAATCGCCGAAAAACTAGGCCGATTCGTCTGTGTTTTGGTGGGGGCAATCAAGGGAAACAGATGGCAAGCGTCGGCGCTGAGGTCGGTTGCATTTCGGTCTGGCGTTAGGTGACCCGGCGGTGGCAACCCTGGCCAGTTCAGCAGCGAGCTGCTGGCCCGCTGGGCCACCGATCCCGACGCTGAGCATTATTGTCAGCGCCGGGATTAGCTTTTGACCTCAGTGGCAGATCCAGGATTCGAACCTGGGTAGGCGTTAGCCGACGGATTTACAGTCCGCTCCCATTGGCCGCTCGGGC
>NZ_JBAPMI010000012.1:0-8868 GCF_049278535.1 Mycobacterium sp.
CTGCTGGCCACCGCGGCGCTGGCACTCAGCCAGGTCAATCGCGTGATCGGGGCGATCCGCGGGTCCGACTCCGAGCCGCCCACCTCGCTGAACGCCACGCTGGAGTTCGACGTGCACGCCGGGTCGATTGTGGTGCGGCAGTGGTGGAAACATCCACTGTGTTCCTGCTGACTGCGCCCGTTGTCTGATTGATGGAGAAAGCACAGGCTCGTCGTGGATGATGGTTGACGTGGCAGACATCAAACGTGGGGGCGCCGCGCGCAACGCGAAGCTGGCCGGACTCGCGGGCGGCATAGCGGGTCGCACGGCACTCGGGTTCGGCAAGCGGTTGGCCGGCAAGTCGCAGGACGACATCAATGCCGAGCTGATGGAGAAGGCGGCCAAGCAGCTCTTCACCGTGCTGGGCGAGCTCAAGGGCGGCGCGATGAAGGTCGGTCAGGCGCTCTCGGTGATGGAAGCCGCGATCCCCGAGGAGTTCGGCGAGCCCTACCGCGAAGCGCTGACCAAGCTGCAAAAGGACGCGCCGCCGCTGCCCGCCGACAAGGTGCACCGGGTGCTCGACGCCCAGCTGGGCACCAAATGGCGTCAACGATTCACCGAGTTCAACGACACCGCGGTGGCTTCGGCCAGCATCGGCCAGGTGCACAAGGGCGTGTGGGCCGACGGCCGCGAGGTCGCCGTCAAGATCCAGTACCCCGGCGCCGACGAGGCGCTGCGTGCCGACCTGAAGACGCTGCGCCGCATGATCGGCGTCGTCAAACAGCTCGCACCGGGCGTGGATGTCGAAGGTGTCGTCGACGAGCTGATCGAACGCACCGAAATGGAGCTCGACTACCGGCTGGAAGCCGAACATCAACGCGCGTTCGCCAAGGCCTACGACGGCGACCCTGACTACGTGGTCCCACGTGTGGTGGCCAGCGCTCCCAAAGTCGTTATCCAAGAGTGGATCGACGGTATTCCGATGTCGGACATCATCCGCAACGGCACCGTCGAACAGCGTGACCTGCTGGGAACTCGGCTGGCCGCGTTCATCTTCGACTCGCCCCGCCGGATCGAGATGATCCACGGTGACGCTCACCCGGGCAACTTCATGCTGATGCCTGACGGGAAGATGGGCGTGATCGACTTCGGTGCTGTGGCACCGCTGCCCGGTGGATTCCCGGTTGAGCTCGGTGCGACGATCCGTTACGCCCGCGACAAGAACTACGACCTGGTGCTGCCGACGATGGAGAGGGCCGGTTTCATCCAGGAGGGCGAGCAGGTGTCGGTGCGCGACATCGACGAGATGCTGCGCCAATACGTCGAACCGGTTGAGGTCGAGGTCTTCCACTACACGCGAAAGTGGTTGCAGCGGATGACTTACCGCCAGCTGAACCAGGGTGTAGCCCAGATCAAGACGGCGCGGCAGATGAATTTGCCGCCCAAGCTGGCAATCCCCATGCGGGTGCTCGCCTCGTCGATGGCGATCCTGTGTCAGCTGGATGCGCACGTGCCGACCCAGAGGCTGTCAGAGGATCTGGTGCCCGGGTTCGCCGAGCCCGACGCCGCAGCTGTCTAAAAACACACTGCTCCAACGTCTTTCGGCGTCTAAGCAGCGATCGAGCCCTTTCGCGGGCGTCCACGTGGCCGTTTGCGACTCACGACGCAACCACGCTCGAGGATCTCGCCGCCCCACACTCCCCACGGCTCGCCGCGTTCCAGCGCCTCGGCCAGGCACACGCGTCGAATCGGGCAGTCAGCGCACAATGCCTTGGCGCGCTCCAGCTCCGACGGGTTGTCAGCGAACCACAGGTCGGGGTCGCTGACATGACAGGGCAACTCCGGCAGCTGCTCGTCGGGGACTGTCGGTGTCGACATGTCCTGTTCACCTGCTTCCTGGTCTGGCGGCGATGTGGCGGGAATCCGGACCAGTGGCGGGTTGTCGAACCAAAAAATTTGGCCACGGATCCTGGTGACTTCGGGTCCGTGGCCATTTGGCGATATTGCGGGCTGACTACCTGGGTAGGGCCCCAATCCACGGACGCTCGGTCGCGGCGGCGGCAATGCGCTTGTGCGACGCCGCCTGTACGGCGGCATGGGCAGCATGGCGGGAGCCGGCGCCGGCCGGGTGTACACCGAAGGCGTTCGTGTTGATCATCGTGGCTCCCCCCTCTCGTCTAGCAGCTGCCGCTGAGCGTAGTAATCGCGGTTTGAGGCTAGATCGTACCAGCTTGGCACGGCAAGCGATTTTCTGACCTGCAGTTTTAGCGGCAGCTTCAGCTCCGGCTGCGGACCAGCTCCAGCACGTCCGGGCCGAACTGCTCGAGCTTGCGAGCGCCGATGCCGGGGATGGCGACCAGCGCGGCGTCGTCGGTGGGCAGCAGTTCGGCGATCGCGATCAAGGTGTTGTCGGTGAACACCACATAGGCCGGGACGTTCATCTCCTTGGCGGTACGCAGCCGCCAGTCCTTCAGCTGCAGCAGTAGCTCGTCGTCGATGTCGGCGGCGCACGTCTCGCAGCGGCGAAGCATGATCGCCGCAGGAGTGGTGAGCTGGTTGTTGCAAATCCGGCAGCGCGATGCCGGTCCGCTCTTGCGCCGCGGCCGGTTCGGCGTGGGGTCGCCTTGAGTCTGCGGCGACAGCCCGTTGAGGAAACGGGACGACTTACGACTCTGACGTCCGCCCGGGTTCCGGGACAGCGCCCAGCTGAGCGCCAAATGCATTCGGGCCCTGGTGATTCCGACATAGAGCAGTCGGCGCTCCTCTTCGACCGCCTCGCTGTCGGGCCCGTGGGCCAACGCATGCGAGATCGGTAGCGTGCCATCGGTCAATCCGACCAGGAAGACCGCGTCCCACTCGAGTCCCTTGGCGGCGTGCAACGAGGCCAGGGTGACGCCCTGCACCACCGGTGGGTGACGTGAGTCGGCGCGGGTCCGCAACTCGACGATCAACTCGGGCAGGTCCAGCGCCGGCCGATGGGCCACTTCTTCGTCGACGAGTTCGGCCAGCGCTGCCAACGCTTCCCAGCGCTCCCTGGCCCGGGTTCCGGTCGGTGGTTCGGCCGTCAGACCCAGCGGCTCGAGCAGCCCGCGCACCTTCTCGGGCAGCGCGACGTCGTCGTCCGCGCCCTGGTTGGCCGCCCGCTGCAACGCCAGCAGTGCCTGCCGAATCTCCTGGCGGCTGAAAAATCCTTCACCGCCGCGCACCTGGTAGGCGATGGCGGCCTCGGTCAACGCCTCTTCGTAGACCTCGGACTGCGCGTTGATCCGATACAGCACCGCGATCTCCGAGGGCGGTGTGCCGGCCTCGACCAGGTTTTTGATCGATTTCGCCACCGCGGCGGCCTCGGCCACCTCGTCCGAATACTCGCGAAACGTCGGCTCCAGACCGGGATCCCGCTGGCCGACCAGATGCAACTTGCTGCCGGCCACCCGTCCCCGCGCGGCGGCGATCACCCGGTTGGCCAGCGACACCACCTGCGGCGTCGACCGGTAGTCCCGTTCCAGGCGCACCACGGTGGCGTCCGGAAATCGCCGCGAGAAGTCGAGCAGGTAGCGCGGCGAGGCCCCGGTGAACGAGTAGATGGTCTGGTTCGCATCGCCGACGACGGTCAGGTCGTCTCGGTCGCCCAGCCATGCCGACAGCACCCGCTGCTGCAGTGGCGTGACGTCCTGGTACTCGTCGACGACGAAGCAGCGGTAGCGGTCCCGGAACTCCTCGGCGACCGCGGCGTCGTCCTCGATCGCGGCCGCGGTGTGCAGCAGCAGATCGTCGAAGTCGAGCAGGGCAACTCCATCGCGGCGGGCCTTCAGCGACTCGTACGCCGCGTACACCGCAGCGACCTTGGCGGCATCGAGCGGAACGTCGCGGGCCGCGGCCGCCACCGCGTCGGGATACTGCTCGGGTGAGATCAGCGAGGCTTTGGCCCACTCGATCTCGCCGGCCACGTCGCGGACGTCGTCGGTGCTCAGCTTCAGGCCGGCGCCGGTGGCCCCGCGCGCGACGACCGCGAATTTGGTGTCCAACAGCTGCCAACCCGTGTCGCCGATCACCCGCGGCCAGAAATACCGCAGCTGCCGGTGCGCGGCGGCGTGAAACGTCATCGCCTGCACGGCGCCGACTCCGGTTTCCGCGTTAGCCCCCAAAGCCCGCAACCGCGCCCGCATTTCGCCGGCCGCGCGCTGGGTGAAGGTCACCGCCAATACCTGGCCCGCGGCTACGTGTCCGGTCGCGACGAGCTGGGCGATGCGGTGGGTGATCGTGCGGGTCTTACCGGTGCCCGCCCCAGCGAGCACACAGACCGGCCCACGGGGAGCCAGCACCGCCTCGCGCTGCTCGTCATCGAGGTCGGCAACCAAAGAATCCGCGATTACCGGCATGGCGTCCATCTTGGCAGTGATCGCCGACAAACGGCTGGCGCGGCATACCAGCGACGCCATCTATGTTTGTACGACTATGAGCAACGCCCCCATCACCATGTACAGCACCCAGTGGTGCGGTTACTGCCACCGGCTCAAGACGGTGCTGAAGTCCGCCGGCATCGCGTATGACGAGGTCGACATCGAGCAGGATCCCGCCGCGGCGGACTTCGTCGGCTCGGTCAACGGCGGCAACCACGTCGTACCGACGCTGAAGTTCGCCGACGGGTCAACACTGACAAACCCGGGCGCCAAGGAGATCAAGGCGAAGCTGGCCCAGCTCGCCGGCTAGGGCCGATCAGCCGGCTTCGGCCCACGATTCGACGATCACCCGTGCGATCGACACCGATCCGGGCAGCAGCAGCCTGGATTCCGAATCGGTGCTCCAGTCGCCGATGGCCAGTGCGGCGCGAATCTCGTCGCGGGTAAACCATTCCGCCTCGGCGATCTCCCCGTCATTGAAGGCGAATGGCTCGCCCGGATCGGCGACCGCGTGGAAACCGATCATCAGCGATCGCGGGAACGGCCACGGTTGGCTGCCCAGATAGCGGATGTCGCTGACGGTCAGCCCGATTTCCTCGCGGATCTCCCGCGCGACACAGGTTTCGAACGACTCCCCTGCTTCGACGAAACCGGCCAGCAGTGAGAACATCCGGTCCGGCCAGACCGTTTGACGGGCCAGCACCGCGCGGTCGCCGCCGTCGTGCACCAGACAGATGACCGCGGGATCGATCCGCGGGAATTCCTCGTGACCGGTGACCGGATTGACCCGGGCCCAGCCCGCCCTGATCGGTTTGGTCGGCGAGCCGTCCACCGAACTGAATCGGGAGCTGGCATGCCAATTCAGTAGTGCCGCTGCCGCCGACACCAACTGCGCACCCACATCGTCGAAAAGCTGTCCGCCCCGGCGCAAATCGGCCACCTCGGCATTGACGTCGGGATCCTCGGGCGATTCCAGCGGACCGCGGACCGCCCACACATGCCGGCCGTCCTCGATGCGACCCAGGAAGACCGCGTCCGACGGGGGTTTGTCGGCAAGGGTTTTCGCCTTACCGAGCAACACTCGGCCGTCGGCGACCATCACCTGATTGCGCGAGTCCAGCCGCAGCAGCGCTGCGTCCGCCCAACCGGCAATCGCCGCATCGATGTCGGTGCGCACTTGGTCGGCCCGGTCAGCACCGATGCGCGATAGCAGCGGCACGGCTTTCAACTGGAAATCCACGATGCGCCTTACTTCCCGGTGTTGCGGACGTAGAGCAGCCGGTCGCCGGCCTCGATGGCATCGGCCTCTGGTGCGTCGACGCGAATCAGGTGGCCGTCGCGAACCACACCCAGCACGAGGTCGGGCAGGTGCCGCGGCGAGCCGCCCAGCTCCGTCGTCTCGACCTCGCGTTCGGCGATGGCGAATCCATGCGCCGGTGTCAACAGGTCGTCGATCATCTCGACGACGCTGGGTGTTGTGGTGGCCACGCCGAGCAGCCGGCCGGCGGTTTCGGAGGAGACGACCACCGAGTCCGCCCCGGATTGCTTGAGCAGGTGCTGGTTTTCGGCCTCGCGAATCGACGCCACGATCTTGGCTTGCGGGGCCACTTCCCGGGCGGTGAGGGTGACCAGCGTTGCGGTGTCGTCGCGACCGGTGGCCACGATGATCGCCGACGCGTGCTGGGCGGAGGCCAGCCGCAATACGTCGGATCGGGTGGCGTCACCGTGCACGGTGACCAGGTCGGCGGCCACCGCGTGGTCCAGCGCGGTCTGGTCGGTGTCGACCACGACGATGTCCTTGGGGGCCGCCTCGTCGCCGCACATGGCGGCGACCGCGGTTTTGCCCTTGGTGCCATAGCCGATGACGACGGTGTGGTTGCGCACTCTGCTCCTCCAACGCTGAATCTTCCAGGCCTGCCGGGACCGCTCGGTGAGCACCTGAAGGGTTGTGCCGACCAACACCACCAGGAACAGGATCCGCAGTGGCGTGATGATCACGACGTTCGTCAGGCGGGCGAATTCGGAGTACGGGGTGAGGTCGCCGTAGCCGACCGTGGTCAGGGAGATCGTCGCGAAGTACGCGCAGTCGATGAACGACAGCGGCACACCCCGCACATCGGTATATCCGGCCCGGCCGAGGTAGACGGTGACGATCGCCGCCACCAGGGCGAGCAGCGCGATCGCGACTCGTCGCCAGATAGCCCGGACCGGACTGACTTGTGCCATTGGGACGCGGACGACGCCAACCAGCGCGTAGCCGGGTTGAGTGGTCAGCGTCTCGTCGAGATCGCGCTGACGGCTAACTTTGACCACAGTTCATCGGCTCGACCCAGCGCACGACACAATGTAACCATGACCGCCACCACATACGGACCTCAGCGCGACGCCAGTCAGACTCTCGCATACCGAATCGCCGCGCTGTTGCTGGGCGTCGGCACTCTCCACTTCGTGGCCCCCAAACCGTTTGACGGCATCATCCCCGTCGAACTGCCCGGCAGCCCTCGGTTCTACACGTATGCGTCCGGCGTCGCCGAGGTGCTCATCGGCGCCCTGCTGCTGCCCTTACGCACCCGACGGTTGGCCGCATTGGCGGCTGCCGCGCTGTTCGTCGCGGTCTTCCCGGGCAATGTGAACATGTGCCGGCTGTGGTGGGGCAAGCCGTGGCCGATGCGCATCGTTGCCCTGGCGCGGTTGCCGTTGCAGATTCCGATGGTCATCACGGCCCTCAAGGTCGCCCGCAACGCCTAGCGGGCCAGCAGCTCGGCCAACTCGTCGGCATGCGGCAGCGCGTCCGGAAACACGGTCAGCCCGGGCCGGACATAGTGAAAAGCTGTGCGCACCAACGACTCCTGACAGCCGCTGAGCGCAGCCCAGGCGAGCCGGTATACCCCCAGCTGAATTGCGGCGTGCCGCGCGGCCGCTGCGCCGTGCGGCGGCTCACCGGTCTTCCAGTCCACCACGGTCGCGCCACCGTCGGGCTCGGGGAACACCGCGTCGATGCGGCCTCGCACCACGGTGTCGCCGATGGCCATCTCGAAGGGCACCTCGACCGCCACCGGCGTACGCGCGCCCCACGGCGAGGCGAGGAAGGCATCCTGCAACGCGGCCAGCTCTTCGGCGTCGCGCTGCGCGATGTCGGAGTCGGCGGCACCGGGTAGGTCCGCGAGGTCGAACAGCCGCTCGGCGCCGTAGAAACGCTCGACCCAGTCGTGAAACGCATTGCCCAGCAACGCATGCGGATCAGGTCGCGACGGTAGCCGACGCATCAGCCGCTGCGCGGCGTGTTCGGGGTCCCGGGCCAATTCCACCAGGCTGCTGACCGATAGTCCGCTGGGTAGCGTTGGCGTCGGCGGTTTCGTCGCACGGGCACGCTCGTTGAGCAGCGCGTCGACATCGGCCGTCCAGTCTTCCGCATCGGCGTCGGCCGTCGCGGTCGCGTCCGTCGACATCGCAGCGACGACGAGTTCGGCTCCGCGCTGCACGTCGGCGCGGCGGTCGGCCAGCGGGTCGACGGGCCAGACCGCTTCGTGAACGCTGTCGCGCAACGGGTTTCGGTCGCCGTCAGCCGGTGCGGACGCCCAGTGCTCAACCTCGCCGCAGGGCTGGCCGGCCGCGGACGACTGGTCGATGGTGTCCTTGAGCTCGCACAGAAAATCCGACGGGCCGCGCGGCTTGATGCCAGTAGCCCCCCAGTGGTGGCCGGACAACAGCAAGGTGTCCTCCGACCGGGTGATGGCCACGTACAGCAGCCTGCGCTCTTCGTCCAGACGACGCTGCTCCAGCCGGCGACGATGTTCGGAGATCTTGTCCGACAACTGCTTTCGATTCGTCACGTCGGAGGTGTCCAGAACCGGTACGCCGTGCAGGCCGGTGGTAGACCGGTCGCCGCGCAGCAGCGGCGGAAGGTCAGCGGCATCGGTGAGCCAGGTACGGGCCTGTGTGGTCGACGGGAACAGCCCGCCCGACAGGTGGGGCACCGCGACCACCTGCCACTCCAAACCCTTTGCAGCGTGCACGGTAAGCACCTGCACCCGGTTGTGGACGACGACGGATTGGGCTGGTGCCAAGCCGTTTTCGACGACCGCCGCCGCATCCAGGTAGGCCAGCAGCCCCACGACCGGGGCCAGCGAATCGGTCGCGACGCGGGCCCGCTCGGCGTAACCGGCGACCACGTCGGCGAAGGCATCGAGCTGCTCGGTACCGGTCCATCCGGTGCCGGGCAGCGCGGCCCGCACCTCGCAGTCGACGCCCAGCAGCCGTCGGACCTCGGCGACCAGGTCGGGCAGCGGATGGCCGAGGTGACTGCGCAGCACACTCAGCTCGTCGGCCAACGCGACGATGCGGCGATACCCCTCGGCCGAATAGCTCTCGGCCGGGCCAGGATCGGCGAGTGCGTCGGCCAGGCCCGCGGTATCCGCCTGCGGGCCGGCTGCCTCGGCGATCTGCTCGGCCGCGTCGGCCCCGCGCGACGGCTGTCCACCGTCGAGGG
>NZ_JBAPMI010000013.1:0-11944 GCF_049278535.1 Mycobacterium sp.
TGCTCCGGGGTGTAGTCCAGTCGCACCGGTCAGGCCCCCAGCCGTACCGGCATCCGCTTGACCCCGGGCACCATGGTGGCCCGCATCCGGTCGACCTCGCCGACAAGCTCGAGCCGGGGGAAGCGGCGCAGTAGTTCCTCGAACATCACGGTGGCCTCCAGGCGCGCCAATTGCGCGCCGATACAGGAGTGTTCACCGCATCCGAACGCGATGTGCGGGTTGGGGTGTCGGGTGACCTTGAACTCTTCGGAGTCGGCGCCGAACACGTCTTCGTCACGGTTGGCCGATCCGTACAGCATCACCACCACCTCGCCTTCGGCGATGCGCTGACCGCGGATCTCGACGTCGGTGGTTGCCGTGCGGGCCATGTGGACCACCGGACTATTCCACCGCAACATCTCCTCGACGGCGCCGGGAATCAGCGCAGCATCGTCGACGAGCAGGCGGTACTGGTCGGGATGGGTGATCAACGCCAGCGTGCCGAGCGCGATCAGATTGCGGGTGGTCTCGTTGCCGGCCACCAGCAACAGAAAGGCGAAGTTGAGCAGGTCTTCGTCGGTGAGCCGGTCGCCGTCGATCTCGGCACCGGCCAGCACCGAGAGCAGGTCATCGCGCGGCTCGATTCGCCGCGCCCCGATCAGCTTCTGGAAATACTCGAACAGCTGGCCGGCGGCCACCAGCGGGTCGAGTTCGATCTCCGGGTCAGCGGTGCCGGTAGCCGCGTCCGACCAGGTCCGGAACTGCTCCCAGTCGTCGGGCGGCGCGCCGATCAACTCGGCGATCAGCCGGGTGGGCAGCGGAGCCGCGATCTTCTCGGCGAACTCATGTACCGAATCCTGTTCCAGACCGTCGAGGATGCCGCGGACGATCTCGCGGATTTTCGGCTCGAGCACCGAGACGCGGCGACGGGTGAACCCGGAGTTGATCAGCTTGCGCATCTGACGGTGCCGTGGCGGGTCGGTGAAGATCAGGCTGCCGGGCTGCACCGGGCTCGGCATCGCCGGGTCCGGGATGGTGACGCCCTGGGTCGAGGTGAACGTGGCCGGGCTGCTGGAGACAAACCGGATGTCCTCGTATTTCAGCAGCGCCCAGAAATTGGTGACGTCGTTCCAGCACACCGGCGCCGTCGCGCGCAGCTCGCGGTACGCGGGAAAGGGGTTGCCGGCGTAGAAGTCCGGCGAATGCAGTGGAACGGTCGAGGTGTACGCCGCGCGGGATTCCGTGTGCACCCAGACCTCCTCGACACCCGCGATCGTACATTTACATATGATCTGTCCGGTGCACTCTGTTTACTCTGGCAGCACCAATGATGTCAATATGCTTGCCGTTGAACTGAACTAGCAGCACCGAAAGGCGGCCCGAGAATCTTGAGCATTGACGACAGTGTCCCGACAGGTGTAGACCAAACGTTGAGCCACCGGACCGTCCAAATGCCCCGGATCTTTGAAGGAATCAACATGGCTGACCCACGCTCGCTGATCGACACCTACGCGGTCTACATCGATGGCCGGTGGGTCGATCCAGACAGACCTGCTGGGGCCGGGGGCCGCTACGACGACGTCAGTCCGGCCACCGAGAAGGTGATCGCGTCGGCGCCCGACCCCAGTCATGCCCAGGTCGAAAGCGCGATCGCGGCGGCCAGGAACGCATTCGACTCGGGGCCGTGGACCGAGGCCGGACCCGAGCAACGGGCCGGGTATCTCAACCAGCTCGGCGAGGCGCTGCTGGCGCGTGCCGACGATTTCTTCGCGTTGGCGCAGCAGGAATGGGGCTGCACGGCCAACGAGCGGGTGATCCATGTCGAGGGGCCGGCGTTCGCCGCGCTGAACGCTGCCGAACTCGCCACCGTCCCGGTCGAGGAGCCGATCGACGCATACGGCGCCGCGGGTAAGACACTGCTGCGCTACGAGCCGCTCGGCGTCGTGTCGATCCTGACGCCATGGAACTTCCCGCACACGCTCAACGTGATGAAAGTCTGCGCGGCGCTGGCCGCCGGCAACACGGTTGTGCTCAAGCCATCGCCGCTGGCGCCGCTGGCCGGCCTGGCTTTGGCCCGAATCATCGACGAGCACACCGATATTCCGCCCGGTGTGGTCAACGTGGTGACGCCGACCGACATCGAAGCCAGTAAGTTGTTGACCGTCGACCCGCGAATTGACATGGTCAGCTTCACCGGCAGCTCGGTAGTCGGTCGCGAGGTGATGGCCGCCGCGGGCGGGTCGATGAAGCGGTTGCTGCTGGAATGCGGGGGCAAGTCGGCCAGCATCGTGCTCGACGATGTCGCGTTGAATGACGAACTGCTGCAACGGATGTTGTTCGAGTCCTGTTCGTTCCACGCCGGGCAGGCCTGCATTCTGCACAGCCGGATGCTGCTTCCCGACACCATTCACGACGAGGTCGTCGATCGACTGGTCGCGTTGGCCCGGTCGGTGAAAGTGGGTGACCCGACCGATCCGGATGTGCAGATGGGTCCGTTGATCAGTGCGGCACAGTACGAACGCGTTCAGGCACACGTGAATCGGGCGCTCGACGATGGCGCCAAACTGGCCACCGGCGGCGGCCGGCCGGCCGGCTTGGATGGTGGCTACTACTTCGAGCCGACGATCCTCACCGATGTGACACCGGACGCGACCATCGCGCAGGAAGAGGTGTTCGGGCCGGTGCTGTCGGTGCTGCGCTACAGCAGCGACGACGACGCCGTCCGGATCGCGAACAACTCGCAGTACGGATTGTCTGGCGCGGTATGGGGAACCGACGTCGACCGGGCGCTCGCTGTTGCCCGCCGGGTTCGCACCGGCCAGATCGCGGTCAACGGATTCGGTCCGGGCGGTGCGCCATTCGGTGGGTTCAAGCAGAGTGGGATCGGCCGGGAAAGCGGCGGGATCGTCGGAATTCGGCAGTACATGGAGCCAAAGGCCATGGGACTGCCGGCGTGACGCGCGTCCACGACGAAGATGCCGGCGTTAGCCGGGGTTGTGGGGGTATCTCCCGGTGCGGGGGAGAGTGGCGCCAATGATGGGGGCGCTCGATGGGCTCCGGGTGGTCGAGATCGCCGACGAGATCTCGGGTCCGTACTGCGGCAAGCTACTTGTCGACCTCGGCGCCGATGTCACGAAAATCGAAGCACCAGACGGGGATCCACTGCGGCAGTGGGGGCCTTTTCCCGGTCGCCGGCCAGACCCGAACAAGGCCGGGCTGTTCGAATATCTCAACGCCGGAAAACGCGGCACGGTTCTCGACATCACTGGCGAAAGCGACGCCGCGGCCGCTCGCCGGCTGATCGCCGACGCCGACGTGCTGATCGACGGGTCAGCACCGAGAACCCTGGCGGCGCTGTCGCCAGCCGATTCGCGGCTGGTTGTCGCGCGGATCTCAAACTTCGGACAGCACGGACCGTTTCGCGATCGGGCTGCCACGCCGCTGACCATGCAGGCGATCTCGGGCTGGATCAGCGCACGCGACCCGGACCGGCCGCCGGTGCAGGCCGGCGCCCGGATCGCGGAATATGTGGCGGGCGCCTATGCCGCCCTGGGCGCGCTGACCGCGTTGCGTATCGCGCCGCCCGATCAGATGACCGAGGTCGACGTCTCGGTGCTGGAGGCTCTGCTGTCGACGCTGCCGTACCCGATGCTGATGTTCGAACGCATGCACAGGTTGGGGTTGCCCACCAACGTGCGTCAGTCTCCGATGCTGGGTGTGGTCCGTGCCGCCGACGGCTGGGTCGGGATCAACTGCCTGACCGGCCAGCACTGGCTTGACGTGTGCGCGATGGTCGGGCTGTCGGAGTTCGGCGAACAGCAGTTCGCGATCATGATGGGCGGTCCCGAGCGTGCCGAGTTCTACACGGCGGTCCAGCCGTGGCTGAACGAACGGACCGTTACTGACATCGTCGAACTCAGCCAGGCGCTGCGCATCCCGGCCGCGCCGGTCGCCGACGGCCGTGGCGCGCTGGACAATCCGCAGTACGCAAAGCGCGGGTTCTTCGTCGACGGCGGCGGCAAGGACTGGTCGTTCAGACGCCCCGGTCCGCCGTTTCGGCTGTCCGAGACGCCGGCGGCGCCGGCCCGTCCGGCGCCGCGGCTGGGCGATGAATCGAAAAGCGATCATCGACCGCGACGGCCGGCCGATCCGGTCGCGGATCCATCGCGGCCGTTCGCGGGCCTGAAAGTGCTTGACTTGAGCACGTTTTGGGCGGGCGGGTACCTTACCTGCTACCTCGGCGCATTCGGCGCCGACGTCGTCAAGCTCGAGTCGATCCAACGGCCGGACGGGTTCCGCTATTCGGGCGCCCAACCGTTCGAGGGCGAGGACTGGTACGAGCGCAGTCCGCTGTGGCAGGCCACCAACCTGAACAAGCGTGACATCACGCTGGACTTGAGCTCGCCGTCCGGCCGCGACCTCGCCCACCGGCTCGCTGCGCAGGCCGACGTCGTCGTGGAAAACTTCTCCCCGCGGGTGGTGGAGCAGTTTGGGCTGGACTACGAATCGCTGGCCGCGCTGCGCCCGGACGTGATCGCCGTTCGCATGCCGGGATTCGGCCTCGACGGCCCGTGGCGCGATTACGTGGGCTGGGCGCTGAACATCGAACAGGTCTCCGGCATGTCCGCGGTGACCGGCTACCCAGACGGTCCGCCGTGCAATGTGCAAGGTCCTGCCGACCCCATCGTCGGCGTGCACGCCGGGGTGGCGCTGCTCGCCGCCCTCGAGCATCGGCGTCGCACCGGCGAAGGCCAGCTGATCGAGGTCGCACAGATCGAAGTCGGCGCGGCCGTCACAGCCGAACCGGTGATCGAGTATTCGATGAACGGGGTTGTCGCTCCGCGCGAGGGCAACCGGCAGCGTGGCTACCGGCAGGGTGTCTACCCGACCGACAGCGACGACGCCTGGGTGGCGTTGTCGGTGCGCGACGACAACGACTGCTCGCGGTTGGCGCAGGCGATGGGTCTCCCCGACCTACCGGGCGACGACCACGACGCGTTCGACGACGCGGTCGCGGCCTGGACGCGCACGCGGCCCGCCGTCAATATCGTTGCGGCCCTTCGGCAAAATGACATTGCTGCTGAAGTGGTGACACGGCCCGAGCAGATGTACGAGCTGCCCGGCCTGGATGACCGCGGGTTCTACGAAGGTTTCGAACATCCGGTCAGCGGTCATCACCGCTATCCCGGATGGCCGTTTCGCATCATCCCCGGGCCGCTTCGTCACCACCGCTTCGCCCCGCCAACGCTCGGTCAACACAACGACAAGATCCTGGGCGGCCTCGGACTATCCCGCGATGAGCTCGATACCCTGCGCCGCGACCGGGTGATCGGCGAACGGGTGATGGGCACCTAGGTCAGGGGTGCGCAGCCAAAAACGTTTCGTTCGACATACCGATGGTCAGCTCGTCGACGTCGAAGGGCCGGCCGAGGCGGGCGCGTAACTTGTCGCGATCGGTCAGCAGGCTGATTTCGACAGTCTGGCGCGCGAACAGCCGACCGAAATACGGGTATAGCCAACGCATCAGCCTCCGCTCGGGACTGCTGCAACGCGCGGCGCAATAGCCGACATGGCCGATCTCGTCGGTGAGTATCTCGGTGTAGAGCAGATGGATCCGCGCTGCCACGTCGGGCTCGTCGGCGAACAGCTCGACTCCGATGCGACGCAGCTCGTCAAACATGATGCAACCGGCCATTTCTGCGGCACCGACGAGCGGGAACCCGAATCGCTCGGGCAGGAACACCTCCATTTTCACGAACTGGCGCATCACCATTGGCGGCACCACCACCTGGAATGGAAGGCCGAACATGTCCAGCACGTAGGCCAGCAGTCGGGTGTGGTAATGCTCCTCAAGGGCGAGATAGATGCGTTCGGGGGGCTGGTCTTCGCCGCCGATACGGCCGTAGGTATCACCCAGATCCACCCCAAATCGCTCCGCCTGGTTCAGTTTGGCGGTGGCCAACAAGAACAGGATCTTCGGATCGAGGTTCGAGTCGGGTCGGCGGCGTCGAAGATTGCGCAGGAACAGATTCCGGTCGATCGGATAACTCGAGCGGACCGGATCGGTCTCCAGTGCAGAGAAGAATTTCTCGCGGCTGCCCAGACGGCGGTGCAACAGGTCGGCGTCTCCGTCACGCCGTTCCAGAAACTCGCGATAGCCCTCGATACCTGTATTACTCATGGTGCCTCCGCGTCATCGTGCCTCTATTCCGTGAACCATCGTCGCGACATATCTGTCCAGTAGTTGGGCCCGGGCGCGGGATGGACCAACACCGGTAGCCAGCAAGGCGAACAGGCCGGTCAGAAAGAAAACTCCGAGCTCGCCCGGATCGGCATCGCGTGACACCCGCCCGGCCGTCTGGGCGCCGGCGAAGACGTTGATCAGGAACTGGGCCAACGGATGCTCGGCCAGCTCGTCTTCGACGGGCCGTGTCGCCGAGAAGTGCAATCCCAGCATGTCCCTGAAAACCACTGGGCCCAAGCGTCGTTCGGCTGCGAGCACCTGGCGCACCAGGAGGCGTAACATCGCGGTCAATTCGCCTGACTCCGTCGCATTGTTGTCCAGCCTGGCCACGATCTTTGCCTCTTCGGCTCGTTCCAACTCGACCAGCACGTGTTCCTTGGTGGGGAAGTGGAAGTAGAACGTGCCCCGCACCACTCCGGCCGCCGCGGCGATCGCCGCGACGTCCGCGCCCGCTAATCCGGACCGACCGATCTCGGTCAACGCGGCGTCAAACACGCGCGCACGCGTCGCGAGCCGCTGGGCTTCCCGCGCACCCAGACCGGGTGAAGCGATGTCGGTGGTCGGCGGCATGCGGCCACGGTAGCGAACTTCATTGGCACCCGTCAATGACGACCGTCAATGAAATTCAGGAGCGCACCGTCGACGGCGCCCACGTCCGCGCCGGGTACCCTGCTGACGTGCTGCTGACCTCGCTGGACCCCTCGGTTGTCGCGGGCGGCCATGATCTCGAGGACGCGGTCCGCTTCGGGGATGTGACGCTGAGCCGCAGTGACGTAGTCGGGGCCGCCAACTCGGTGGCCGAACGCGTCCGCGGCGCGGACCGGATCGCGGTGCTGGCCACGCCCACCGCGCCGACCGCGCTGGCCATAGCCGGCTGCCTGATCGCCGGGGTGCCGGTGGTTCCGGTACCTGCCGACGTCGGACAGGCCGAACGCCGCCACATCCTCACCGACTCCGGCGCGCAGGCCTGGCTGGGTCCGGTGCCCGACGAGCCGGAGGGGCTGCCGCACATCCCGGTGCGGATGGGCGCCCGATCCTGGCACCGCCAACCCGAGCCGTCGCCGCAGGACACCGCGCTGATCATCTACACGTCGGGCACCACCGGGCCACCCAAGGGCGTGCAGCTGAGCGGTCAGGCGATCGCCGCGGATCTGGACGCGCTTGCCGAGGCCTGGCAGTGGACCGCCGACGACACGCTGGTGCACGGCTTGCCGCTGTTCCACGTGCACGGCCTGGTGTTGGGCCTGCTTGGCTCGCTGCGGGTTGGAAATCGCTTCGTGCACACCGGAAAGCCGACGCCGGAGGCCTATGCGGCAGCCAACGGGACGCTGTATTTCGGTGTGCCGACGGTGTGGTCGCGGGTAGCGGCAGACCAAGCGGCCGCCGAGGCGCTGCGGCCGGCGCGGCTGCTGGTGTCCGGCAGCGCCGGTCTGCCGGTGCCGGTGTTCGACCAGTTGGTCGCGTTCACCGGCCATGCGCCCGTCGAACGGTACGGGGCCACCGAGTCGCTGATCACGCTGTCGACCAGGGCGGACGGTGAACGCCGTCCCGGCTGGGTCGGTCTGCCGCTGGCCGGTATCGAGACCCGCTTGGTCGACGACGACGACCGCCCGGTACCGCACGACGCGGAAACCATTGGGCGCCTGCAGGTTCGGGGGCCGACGCTGTTCAAGGGTTACCTGAACCGGCCGGACGCGACCGCGGAGGCCTTCGATGCCGACGGCTGGTATCGCACCGGCGACGCCGCGGTGATCGACGGCGACGGTATGCATCGGATCGTCGGTCGCGAGTCGGTGGACCTGATCAAGTCCGGTGGCTACCGGGTCGGTGCCGGTGAGATCGAGACGGTGCTGCTTGGCCATCCGGGCGTGGCCGAGGCGGCGGTGGTCGGCTTGCCGGACGACGACCTGGGCCAGCGCATCGTCGCGTTCATCGTCGGCGAGGCCGATCCGCAAGAGCTGATCGACTATGTGGCGCAACAACTTTCGGTACATAAACGGCCTCGTGAGGTCCGGCTGGTGGATGAGCTGCCGCGTAACGCGATGGGCAAAGTGCTCAAGAAGCAACTTCTGAACCAGGGCTGACCGCGCGGCGGGTGTGACACAAGCGTCGGTTTCTCTTACCGTCGTAATCGTGCAGAGACGCAGTCCGACGGCGGTGACGACTGCAGACACCACCGCCGCCACACCGATGCGACGCGTCGCCGCCGCGTGCCTGGTCGGCTCGGCAATCGAGTTCTACGACTTCATGATTTACGGCACGGCGGCGGCGCTGGTGTTTCCCACCGTCTTCTTCCCGCACCTCAGCCCGGCGCTGGGCACGATCGCCTCGATGGGCACATTTGCCAGCGCGTTCGTGTCGCGGCCGATCGGCGGGGTTGCGTTCGGCTACTTCGGCGATCGGCTGGGCCGAAAGAAGACTCTGATCGCGACTTTGCTGATCATGGCCGTCTCCACGATGTCGGTGGGTGCCGTGCCCAGCACGGCGACCATCGGAGTGGCAGCCCCGTTGATCTTGGTTGCGCTGCGATTGCTGCAAGGGTTTGCCGTGGGCGGGGAATGGGCGGGCTCGGCGCTGCTGAGCGCCGAATACGCCCCGGCCGGCCGGCGCGGCCACTATGGGATGTTCACGCTGCTCGGCGGCGGAACCGCGGTGGTGTTGTCGAGCCTGACGTTTTTGGGCGTGAACTTCACCATCGGCGAGAACAGTCCTGCGTTCATGCAGTGGGGGTGGCGGATTCCGTTCCTGATCAGCGCCGGTCTGATCGCGATCGCCCTTTATGTGCGGATGCGCATCGGCGAGACTCCGGTGTTCGTCGCGGAGAAGGCCCGAAACCTGGCCTCCAGAGCCCCGATCGCGGAGTTGTGGCGCTGCCAGCGCCGCGAGATCGCCCTTGCCGCTGGCAGCATCCTGGGCGGTATGTCCTTCGTCTACATGTCGAACACCTACCTGACCAGGTACGCCCACGCCGAATTGGGCTACACCCGTGGCTTCATCTGGGCTGTCGGTGCGCTGGGCGGGCTGGTCAGCATCGCGTTCGTCGCACTGTCGGCCAATCTGTCGGATCGATTCGGGCGTCGCCGGGTGATGCTGCTGGGCTGGGCGGGGTGTGTGCCCTGGGCGCTGGCGGTGATTCCGTTGATCGACACCGGCAAGTCGGTGCTCTACGCGGTGGCCATCGTCGGCATGTGCGCGATCGGCGGAATCGGTTCCGGGCCCACCGGAGCGTTCATTCCCGAGCTGTTTGCCACCCGCTACCGCTACAGCGGATCAGCATTGGCGATCAACCTGGCCGGCATCCTCGGCGGCGCCGCACCGCCGCTGGTTGCGGGCACGCTGCAGGCCACCTACGGCAGCTGGGCGCTTGGGCCCATGCTCGCGACCCTTGCCTCGGCCGGTTTCGTGTGCACCTATCTGTTGCCCGAAACCAGGGACACCACGCTGCACTCCGGTGGGTAGCGCCTAGTTGGCGTGCAGGTCCTCGTTGAGCGCGATACCGCGGCCGTCGCGGGACACCACTTCGACCGCGCCGGTCAATGAGTTACGACGGAACAGCAGGTTGCTGCTACCGGCAAGCTCACGCGCTTTGACCGAATTACCGTCAGGCAGAACGACTTTCGTTCCCGCAGTGACATACAGGCCGGCTTCGACGACGCAGTCGTCGCCCAGCGGGATACCCAGCCCCGCGTTGGCGCCGAGCAGGCAGTGCTTGCCGATCGAAATCACCTCGGTGCCACCGCCGGACAGCGTGCCCATGATCGAGGCGCCGCCGCCGATGTCGGAGCCGTCGCCGACCACAACACCCGCCGAGATGCGGCCCTCGACCATCGAGGCGCCCAGCGTGCCCGCATTGAAATTGACGAAGCCCTCGTGCATCACGGTCGTTCCGGACGCCAGATGTGCGCCCAGCCGCACCCGGTCGGCGTCGGCGATGCGCACGCCGGTCGGCACGACGTAGTCGACCATACGGGGGAACTTGTCCACGCCGTAGACCGCGACCGGGCCTCGGCGGCGCAGCCGTGCCCGCACCGTCTCGAAACCCTCGACCGCGCAGGGCCCGTGGTTGGTCCACACCACATTGGTCAACACCCCGAACATGCCGTCGGCGTTGAGCCCATGCGGGGCGACCAGTCGATGGGAGAGCAAGTGCAGCCGCAGATAGGCGTCGTAGGCGTCGGCGGCCTTGTCGTCGAGTGAGCCGATCACCGTGCGCACCACCACGGTCTCGGTGTCGCGCTCGTCGTCGCGGCCGGCCAGCGCGGCCAGCTCCTCGGGAACCTCGGCGACCGACAGCCGTGTCGTGCCGCTCTCGCCCGAGTCAATCAGTTCCGGTGCAGGGAACCAAGTGTCGAGAACCGATCCGTTAGCGGCCAGCGTTGCCAGCCCAATACCCGAAGCTGCAGTCACGCGCCCCACGCTACCCACCCACTACGCTGATACCGTGCTGGACCTACGCGGTGACCCGATTGAGCTGACGGCAGCCCTGGTCGACATCCCCAGTGAGTCGCGGCACGAAGAACGCATCGCCGACGAGGTCGAGGCCGCGCTGCGCGCGCAGACATCGGATTTCGAGATCATCCGCAACGGCAACGCGGTGCTCGCGCGCACCGCGCTTGGCCGGCCGACCCGGGTGCTGTTGGCCGGTCATCTCGATACCGTCCCGGTGGCCGGCAATCTGCCAAGCCGTCGGGACGCCGAATCCCTACATGGTTGCGGCACAACCGACATGAAGTCCGGTGATGCCGTCTTCCTGCATCTGGCCGCCACCGTCACCGCGCCCGCCCACGATGTGACGCTGGTGTTCTACGACTGCGAGGAAATCGAGTCAGCGGCGAACGGTTTGGGCCGCATCGAACGTGAGCTGCCGGACTGGTTGACGGCCGACGTGGCTATCCTTGGCGAGCCAACCGGCGGGTACATCAAAGCGGGTTGTCAGGGGACTCTGCGCATTGTCGTTTACGCCAACGGAACTCGTGCTCACTCGGCCCGATCATGGCTGGGCGACAACGCGATTCACAAGCTAGGTGCCGTGCTGGACCGGCTGGCGGCCTATCAGCCCCGCAGCGTTGAGATCGACGCCTGCACCTACCGCGAGGGGTTGTCGGCGGTGCGCATCGACGGCGGCGTTGCCGGCAATGTCATCCCGGACGCGGCGTCGGTGACGGTGAACTTCCGCTTTGCACCCGATCGATCGCCAGAGGATGCGCTGAGCCACGTCCACGGGGTTCTCGACGGGTTAGACGTGCGGATCGAACAGACCGACATGGCTGCCGGGGCGCTGCCCGGCCTTTCCAATCCCGCGGCCAAGGACCTCGTCGACGCGGCCGGCGGGCAGGTACGGGCAAAGTACGGCTGGACCGACGTGTCGCGATTCGCCGCCCGGGGGATCGCCGCGGTCAATTATGGGCCGGGCGACCCCAACCTCGCGCACACCCGCGACGAGCTGGTGCCCATTCACCAGATCACCGACGCCGTGACGATGCTGCGGGGATACCTGAGCCGCTAGGTGCGCTGCGCCTGCGCCGTCGCGTCGGCCGCCGCGGGATGCAGCCCCCGATCGGACAGGTCAGTGGCCACGTCGGCCAGCGCGGCGGCATCGCCGGCGGCCAATGCCCGGGAGTGTGCCAGCGTCAGCCGGCCCAGCACGCAGTTCACTTCGACCGCCAACCGTTCGGCCCGCTGTACCGCGCGCACGTCGCCGAGCCGGGCCGCGTCCTGCAG
>NZ_JBAPMI010000014.1:0-2995 GCF_049278535.1 Mycobacterium sp.
TCAGACGCTGAACCTTGTCGAACTGAGTCCTCGAGGCCACCGGCCCGATCGCCGTTGGGTCATCGCTACCTACTTGGATTTGTTCAGCGGCCTCACGCGCGATGGTAATGGCCTCGCCCATACGCGAATTCGGCACCAACATGCGTGACGGCGCGTTACAACTCTGACCGGAGTTCGGCATCATGTTGGCCACTCCGGCGCTGACGCTCTTGGCAAAGCCGTCGTCGTCGAGGACGATATTAGGGCTTTTGCCGCCGAGTTCCTGGGTGACTCGCTTCACGGTTGGGGCGGCGTTCTTGGCCACCTCGACGCCGGCGCGCGTGGAACCGGTGAACGACACCATGTCGACGTCGGGATGGCTGGCCAGCGCGACGCCCACGCCCGCGCCGTCACCGTTGACCAGATTGAAGACGCCGGCCGGCACGCCTGCGGCATCCAGGATCTCGGCGAATATGTACGGCGAATACGGCGCTACCTCAGACGGTTTCAGGATGACCGTGCAGCCGGTCGCCAACGCCGGGTAGACCTTGACCGCGACCTGGTTGATCGGCCAGTTCCACGGCGTGATCAAACCGCACACGCCGATCGGCTCCTTGGCGATCATGGTCGCCCCTTTTTGTTCCTCGAACGAGAAGTTCTTCAGCGCGTCGATTGCCGTGTTCAGGTGACCGATCCCGAGGAAAACCTGCGGCCCCGCGGCCAACGACGGCGGCGCGCCGATTTCCTCGGTGACCGCCTCGGCGAGATCGCCAGCACGCTTTTGGTATTCGGTGAGGATGGCCTGCAACAGGTCCAAGCGCTGTTCGCGGGTGCTCTGCGACCAACTGGTGAAGGCTCGCCGGGCGGCAGTGACCGCCACGTCGACATCGGCAGCCGATCCCAGCGAGATCTTCCCGGACACCTGCTCGGTAGCCGGGTTCTCGACGTCGAAGGCATTGGGGCGCAGTGGGTCGACCCACTGTCCGTCTATGTAGAACTTCAGGTATTCGCGCATGGCTCCATCCTTCTCTTACTGGGTGCCTTCGGCGTACCAGGTCCGGAATCGGTCGTACTTCGGCATCTCCTCGGAGTTGGCCTTCGGGTCGATGCACACGTGCACTACACCGACTTTGCCACTGGCGTAGGCGCGAGCGATCGCCGGGGCGATCTCTTCTTCCTTCTCGACGTACTCACCGTGGCAACCGAAGCCCTCGGCAACCTTGTCCATCCGGACGTCCTTGCTCCAGTGCACACCGGGCTGCGGCGACGGCTGCTCGAAGGTGCGCTTGTACACGCCCACTTCCAGGCCCCACTGGTGGTCGACGCCCACAACGCACACCAGCGGAAGGTTCTGCCGCGCAGCGGTTTCCAACTCGGCAATATGGAAGAGGAACGCCGAATCGCTGGTCAGCAGCATCACCGGGCGCTTGCCTCCCTCGGCGACCGAGGCGCCGACAGCGTACGGCAGCCCCGTGCCCAGGTGACCGAAATTCTGGTTCCAGATGACGTCGCGCGGTTTGGACTGCGAGTAGGTCCACTGGAAGATCACGGTCGCGCCGCCGTCGCGCACCATGATGCCGTCCTCGAGTTCGTTGAATGCTTTGGTGGCCTCGACGACGTACCGCGCCGGGTGGATCGGCGAGCGTCCGGACGGTGCCGATTCCGCCATGTCCGCAAGCTCTTTCGCATCCTTCTCGATCAGGACCTGCAGTGCGGGCGCGGGTTTCCGCGGAGAATCCTTGAGCGCCTCGACCAGCTGCGGCACGACACCGCGCAAATCGCCAACCAGCGCTACGTCGACCGGACGGTTGACACCGATCGCGGTCGGATCCTGCTCCACGAACACCCATTTGCGGTTCGCATCGTTGCCGGCCCAATGCTGGGTCCGGCCGTAGTGCATCGGCTCGCCGAGTTCGGTACCCAGTGCGACGCACAGGTCAGATTCCTCGACTGCCTAGTTGGCGGCCGGGGAGAACAAGTAGGGGAACGTCCGCTCCTGCAGTCCTGGAATGAACGAGGTCCCGCCGGAGGTCTGAATGACTGGGCACGCCATGATCTCGGCCAGCTGCTTGACTTCCTGCTGGGTACGGGAGGTGTGCACACCGTGGCCCACCAGCAGGATCGGGCTCTTGGCCGCGCGGATCAGCTTCACGGCCTCAGCCAGCTCGCGGGTACCGGCGCCCTGGCTGACCAGCCGGTAGCTCGACGGCCTCGGCGCCTCGGCGACATCGAGCTCCTCGAGGATCACGTGCGACGGGAACTCTACATAGGACGGCCCCGGAGTACCGGACATCGCCCTGCGGATGGCCTCATGGATGATCTCATCGGTCTGGTCGGCGTACTCGATCGAACTGCTGTACTTCACCGACGCGGCGAAAAGCGGTTCCTGCTGGACGAATTGGATGCGGCCGCGTCGCACCCGGCGCTCGGTGACGCGGGCCCGCTGCCCGCCGAGGAAGATCACCGGCGAGTTCTCGACGAGCGCACACTGAATCGCCCCGGCGATATTGGCCATGCCCGGGCCGAGCGTGCCGATACACAAGCCGGGCTTGCCCGTCATGCGTGACGCCGCCTCGGCCATGAATCCCGCGCTGAGTTCGTGATGCGGCGCGACCACCGACCACCCGCGAGCGTCCGCCTCGGAAAACATGTGCACGAAGTTCGGGTCCGGGATACCGAACAGCGTATTGACGCCCTCCGCCTCGAACAAGTCGAGGATCCGCTTATAGACGGGCACAGCCATTGTCGGAAACTCCTTCATCAGCAATACATTTCGTTGAGTAAGCGCTATCCCGAACCCTCCACGGGGTCCATGTCGATGGCCAGGCCCAGCTCCTCGAGGACGCCGGCGGTGTCGGCGCCGAGCTCTGGTGCGGGCCCCGCGACGCGGCCCGGCGTCTGCGAGAACCAGGTAGGTACACCCGGGAAGCGCACCGGACCGTGCGGGGTGTCCACCGTTTCGAACATGCCGACGGCGTTCAAGTGTGGATCGTCGAACAGCGCCCCGGGTGTGTTC
>NZ_JBAPMI010000015.1:0-5632 GCF_049278535.1 Mycobacterium sp.
GGACGACCTGTACCTGGCGGCGGTTGGTTACGGCGCCACGCTGTCAGACCTGGCTCCATCGTGGCTGGGTCCCTCGTTCTCGTCGATGGCCAGCGCTGCCGCCACGTACGTCTCCTGGATCACCGCCACCGCCGCGCAAGCGCAGCTGACCGCCGGTCAGGCCAAGGCGGCCGTCGCCGCGTACGAGGCGGCATTCGTCATGACGGTCCCGCCGCCGGTAATTGCGGCTAACCGCGCCTTGCTGCTGATGCTGGTCGCGACCAATTTCTTCGGTCAAAACACCCCGGCGATCATGGCCACCGAGGCCGAATACGTCGAGATGTGGGCGCAGGATGCCGCGGCGATGTATGGCTACGCCGCCGCGTCGTCGGTCGCATCGATCTTGACGCCCCCCCCGCCGCCGCCGCAGACCACCAACTCGTCCGGGGTGGTCGGCTTGGCCGCCGCGGTGACACAAGCCGCCGGCACCTCGGCCGGCACGGGCCTCGAGACGGTGTCACCGCTGACCTCCGCGGCAATGCCCAGTGCCTTGCAGGGCCTGGCATCCACGATGGTGTCGTCCACGTCGTCGTCATCGCCGCTGTCGTCGTTGACGACCATGACGTCATCGACCGCTGTGACGTCATCGACTGCTACGACGTCGGGGACGAGCCTGGCCTCCGGCGCTGCCTCATCCGCATCGATGGTTACCTCGAGTGTGTCGATGCTCGGCTCGGCGAGCCCGTCGATGAATTCGTTTGGCCCGGCGACCGCAACAATTGCCACCAGCTTGCCGGTGTACGGATCCGCTCTGAGCACGGGCGTCGGATCAGGAGCAGGTGCAGTGAGCTCGCCAAGCCTCGGCGGCGCCACCGTATCCGCGACCGCGGGCCGTGCGGCGTCGCTTGGAGCGTTGTCAGTGCCCCAGGGTTGGACCTCCGCAGCGCCAGCATTCAGCCAGGTTGCCTCGGCGTTGCCCGCTACGAGTGCGCCGGGCGCGACTTCGCCGGTCTTGCCGTCCGGCCAGGGCGCCCCTTTTGGCGCTCGGCCGGCGAATTCTGCGGGTCGGGCGGGCGAAAGTTCCCCCGTGACCGCCCGCTACTACTTCCGCACCGCCGTAGTGCAACGACCGGTCTACACCGGTTGAGACGGCGGGCTGGTTAACGATGCGACGATACCGTCAGTCTAGTTTGATGCTTAACAACATTCAGAAAGTATGTATACTCCCAAACATGCTGATATACGGTTTGACCCGTATGAGGGCCGGCGGCGTGTTGGCGACAGGAGGCGTAGTGCGCGGTCTCGGGTCGACTTCTACGCGGTGGCCAGCGACTGCGCAGGCATATTGGCCGATGGTGTGCGACTCCGGACCGAGGGGATTTGCGACATGATGGCCCTCACGCCGGTGAGCCTGCGCTCCGTCGCTGTCATTGGCGCCCGCTGCGACGACATCGCCACCGGCGCGGGTGCCACGTTGATCGAAATCGCGCGCCACCAACCCGATCTTGTCGTTCATGCGTTGGTGTTGACCGGCGGCGGGACGGAGCGGGAAGTAGAAGAGAAGAACGCGTTCGCAGCGTTATGCCCCTCTGCGGACATCCGATTGACCGTCGCCGATCTGCCCAGCGGTCGGCTTGCGGACCACCGGGGGCGGCTGAAAAGGCTGCTGGCCGAGTTTCGGAAGGACTGCGAGCCGGACATGTTGTTCGGTCCGCACGCCAGCGATCACGACCAAGACCATCAGTTGCTGGCTGAGTTGATCCCCACTCAATTTCGGGACCACCCGGTACTCGGCTACGAGATCCTCACCTGGGAGTCGGACTTGCCCTATCCGTCCTTGTACTTGCCAGTTCCCACTGACACGGCGCACGAGAAGGCGAGGTTGCTCGCGCAGTGTTATCCATCGCGGTCCGGACGCGGAGGGTCTGACGATGACGCAATTCTCGGGTTGATGCGCGTCCGCGGAGTGCAGTGTCGCGCTCGCTATGCCGAAGCCTTCACGGTCGATAAGTCCGTGCTGGAATCCGGATCCGACTACTCGGTCAACTAGCGCAGGCCGATACCGGGACAACGAAGGAAAATCACGATGCGAGTGCTGATCAGCGGTAGTGGAGACGACATGGTTTGCCGACGTCTCCCAACGCTTTTCGACGACGGCATCTTCCCCGAAGGAGGGTTCGAGTGAAGTACATGCCTACCGACGTTGCCGAAGTCACGATCATTGACATCGATCCGGACCGCGATGATCGGGGATTCTTCTCGAATTTGTTCTGCGCCGATGAATTCGCCCAATGCGGAATGCCTTTCAACGTCGCCCAGACGAGCGTTGCCTATAACTACGCCAGAGGGACTTTGCGCGGCATCCACCGCCAGGTTGCTCCGAATGCGGTGGCGACGCTGGTCCGTTGCACCCGGGGCGCGATCGTCGGGGTGGCCGTCGACCTGCGTCCGGAGTCGTCTAGCTATGGCAAGCACGTAATGGTTCAGATGAGCGCCGACAATCGGCGGGCGCTGTTCCTGCCGCCCTACGTCGCTCACGGTTTTCAAACCCTTGCCGACAACACTGAGGTCCTCTATCAAGTCAGCGACGTCTATGAAACCGCCGAGGAACAGGGATTCCGCTGGAACGACCCGGAATTCGGGATCGAATGGCCACTGGCGGTCAGCGTCATTTCCGAACGAGACGCCAACTGGCCGTTGCTGGCATCGGTCAGCAACGTGGCGGCGACGGTCGGCAAGTTGCCGTCCGGGCGAAATGAAGACGCGGACGACGCCGTCGGGGCGCTAAGTGCCCGGGCGGCCACCAGCCGTCGCATGCTCACGTCCCTCTACCGACGGCCGGCGGCGCACCAGCGCGAGACGAGGCCGGCATGACGGGGCAAAGTGAATGACTTGGCGTGATTTCGCTGCCGGTGGCCACGTCGACGCCGGAGACAGCTCCCGTCAACTGGCCGACAGTGGCTGCGCTGCATCCGATGCGGCTAATCGCTTGATTCGTGAGGTGCAATGGGCCTCCCTCAATCGCCCGGGCCGCGGTGTGCCCCCGCCGCGGTCCGGGCCTCCTCCACTCGGTGTGACGTGAGGCGCGGCGCCAAGAAAAGCGCTCCAACGGCGGTGGCTCAGTTGCATTGCCGGCTCTGTGATTCGAACCGAATGCGGAGCGTTTTGGATCTCGGTGCAACCCCTCGCTGCGACAGTTTTCTCACTCCCGGCGAACTCGATTTGGCCGAGCCGACTTTCCCGCTGCACATGAGGCTGTGCGACGACTGCCTGTTGCTCCAGATACCGGCCCTTGTCTGGACGGATGGAGCATTCACCGAGCACGCCTACTTCTCCTCGTTTTCGGACACCTGGGTACAGCATGCGAAGAAGTTCGTCGGCGATACCGTCAAGCGACTCGGGCTCTCGGGTGACTCATTCATGGTCGAGGTCGACAGTAATGACGGCTACTTACTCCAACACGCTGCCGCGGCGGGAATACCCTGCCTTGGAATTGAACCGTCGGTGAGTGTCGGCGTCATCGCCCGCGAGCGCGGTGTGCCAACGGTCCCAGAAGTTTTGGACGAGTCGTTGGCGCGCAGGGTACGTGGCGAATACGGCCCGGCGGATTTGGTGGTCGCGAACAACATCTACGCGCGCGTACCGGATCTGCGGGCATTGACGCGATCCCTACGCACACTGCTCGCCGACGACGGATGGCTGAGCATCGAGGTGCATCATGCGCTGAAACTGGTACGTGACAATCAGGTTGACGTTGTCGACCACCAACACGTTCAGTACTACACTCTGCTCTCGGCGACACGGGCGCTGGCCACCGCCGGACTGTCCGTCGTCGACGCCGAGCTCCTGTCAACTCGCGGAGGTTCACTTCGAATCTGGGCGCGTCCGGCGCGAATCGCCGCGCCACCCTCCGACCGGGTCATGGAGGTTTTGCGGCTCGAGAAGGCCGCGGGATTGCACCGAGTGGAAGGTTATCTGCAGTTGCGCCCGCGCGTCGACGCATTGCGGCACAACATTTTACGGTTCTTGCTCCAGTGCCGCACCGACGGCAAGCGTGTTGTCGGCTATGTATCGTCGGGTACCGCTACCACCCTGCTCAACTACTGTGGAATTCGTAGCGATCTTGTCGAGTACGTCGTAGACCGTAATCCGTATAGACATGGCTGCTTTACGCCGGGTACGCGAATCCCGATACACGACCCAAAGCGGGTCGGCGACGATCGTCCAGACGTGGTCTTGGCGCTGTCGTACGATGCGGAGGCCGAATTGACCGATCAACTCGGCTACATTGGCGGGTGGGACGGCCAACTAATCTTTCCGCGCTCATTGCAAAGCCCGATAGCGTTGGTATGCAACGGTAATGGGGCGAACTAGCGATGAATCGAACTCTGACAGAGCGGTTGCGCGCGATGGTGATCGCGGCGGCTTCGCCCGCTCGCGAAGGCATGGCACGGTGACGGCGATGATCGGTGACGGCATCTCGCGCGTTTGCGATCCTGGCGCGAATACACCTCGGGTGGTTTGGCTTTCACCGCTGATGCGTCCGCTGGCGCGCGTGCAGGCCGAAGCACTCCGTGCGCGAGGTATCGATGTGTTGTTGGTGACCACCGATCGACATCCGGAGTCAGATGCGCCACGTGACTACGAGATGGTGCTCGATCTTCGGTTCCGCACGGTGTCGTCCTGGCTGGCGGCTTGGCGCCGCATCCGTGAACATCAGCCCGACGTCGTGATCGCCGAGCAGGTTCGCGATCCGCGCTGGATCGCGCTGGCCGGGCGGACACCACGAATCCAATTGGTACACGACGAGCGGCGCGACGACGGTACTGAGCGGCGACGAGCGTTCGCGCGCGCCATGCTTGACCGTTGGGGATCCCATTCGGCGGCCACCGTGACCTACAGCAACTATGCCGCGATCGCGGTCGCCGTCCGGCGCGACGTGGTCGGAACTCCGGTGAATGTGTTGCCGCTCTGCAGCGACCTGGACCCCGCGCTGGTTCCTCCGTTCGTGGGTCCCGAAGAGCGACACGATTTCGTGGTGGCCGGCCAACTCGGTTCGCAAAAAAATATCGACGTCGTTCTCGAGGCCTGGCAGCGGCATGTGGACGGAGACAGCTGGCGCGGCGACGAACTGCTGCTGATCGGCAACGGACCGCTTGTCATCCGGACCCTTCCGGCCTACGTCCGTTGGCGCCCCGGCAGTTACCGCTACGCGGATGTCGTCAACACCTTGGCCGCTGCGAAGGGTTCGATTGCGCACTACCGCGGCGCATCGCAAAGTGGCGTGCAGATGCTGTCGATGCATCTGGGCGTCATGCCGATCGTGTCACCGGTTGGCGGGTTGCCCGAATACCAGCCACCGGTCGTTCCCCCGGTCGGGGTCGATGACGTCAAGGGGCTGACTGCCGCATTCGATGAGCTGGCAGATCCGCTTACCGCGACCTTGCGGGGTGCCGCGGCCGCGCGTCACTACGCAGAGTTGTTCGCCGTCGAACACGCCGCGGACAGGCTCTTTGATGTGCTCGCGGATGTGGGCCGTCGAATTGGGAAGGCAGCTGTGTGAAGCTGTTGTGCGGCAACGTGGTTCCGCTCCGCTCCTGTGGCCCGCACACCGGTGGGTGTGCGGGCCACAGGAGTTGGGTGGGTGTTAGGC
>NZ_JBAPMI010000016.1:0-2541 GCF_049278535.1 Mycobacterium sp.
GCTCGATCTTGTCCCAGTCGAGCCCGGCATCCAGCAGGATCTCCTCGGTGTGCTGACCGTGTTCGGGAGCGCCAGTCGGCTGCACGTGATGGCCGTCGAACTGGACCGGGTTGGTCGGCAGGATGTAGGTCTTACCGTTCATCGCTTTCACCTCGGGGATGTATCCGTTGGCGATGACGGCGGGATCGTCGTGCAGTTCGCTGGTCTTCTGCAAAACCGCCCAGGCGCCCGACAGCGGCTTGAGGATCTCGCGCCACTGGTCGACGGTCTTCGACCCGAATTCGGCGTCCATGATGTCGATGAGCTCGCCGCGATTCATGAAACGAGAATGACCGTCGGCGAACCGCTCATCGGTGATGAGATCGGTGCGGCCGATGACCGTCATGAACTCGGGGTAGAACTTGTCGCCCTGCAACATCATCAGCGTGATGAACCGGTCGTCCTTGGTCTTGTAGTTGCCGACCAGCGGGTTGGGCATCTCGCGGTGGGTGAACGTCGGGATCGGGTCACCGCCGTAGAGCATCGACGCCGTCACCTGTGGCGTCATTGCCCACGCCGCCAAGCCCAGCAGTGAGACGTCGACGATCGAGGTCTCACCGGTCGACTTGCGTCTGTACAGCGCGGCGGCGATCCCGCCCGCGATGGTCAGCCCACCCATCAGGTCACCCAGTGCGGGAGTCTGCATCACCGGCTCCGGAAGCTCGCGGGTCAGCGCGTCGGCGATCCCGCCGCGGGACCAGAAAGACACGCCGTCATAGCCGGGCCGGTCGGCGTCGGGACCCTGGGGTCCGTAACCGGATCCGCGGACGTAAATGATGTCGGGGTTGGCGGCGCGGATCTGCTCTACGTCGATGCCGAAGTGCTTGCGACGACCGGGCAGATAGCTGGTGAGGAATACGTCGCTGGTTTTCGCCAACTCATGCACGACCTCTTGTCCACCCGGTGTGGTCAGATCGATGCCGATGGATTTCTTTCCGCGGTTGGGCATTTCGATCATGTAGTTGACGGCGGTCGGTCCGCCGGGAATCAGGCCCATGGTGACCAGTCCGCGCTGCGGGTCGCCACCCTCACGGGGCTCGACCTTGATGACGTCGGCTCCCCACTCGGCCAGCACCGCGCCGGCCGCGGGGACGAATGTCCATGCCGCGACCTCCAATACGCGAATGCCGCTCAGCGGCTTGGCGTCAGTCATGCGAATTCTCCGATCTCGTTGTCGTGGCGTCAGTCATCGATGAGCCCGAACCGGCGATAGGCCGCGCGGATGTCGATCCGCGCCTGTTCGGGCAACTTAGCTTGCGGCGGGCGTGATTCCGGGTACGACCCGACCGGCAGGCCGATCACCGATGCCGCGTATTTGAACGCACCGCCCCAATGGGTGAAGTAGTCGGGCCGTCCGGGATACCGAGTGAACCAGCCCCGAATGTCGAGCTCGAATTGGTCGAGCCCCGACTCCTGGGCGTAATCCATTGCTTCGACCAGCTTGTCGTTCCAGACCAGGTCCCAGTATTGGGACAGGGCGCGCTTCTTCGGCGTCTCGAAAAGGTAGCCGGTGGTGCCGAGCTGGCCTGGGCCGACGATGCCCGACCTGAGCCAGCCGGCCCGGTACACCGTCGTATCGCATTCCCAGATCACCAGATCCGGGGCGAGCTCGTGCAGCATACGGCTCTGATGCGGCCTGAACGATCCCTCTTTGGTGGCGCATACCGCGGGAATCTCCTCCACGATGCGAGCGCCTTCTTGTGCAGAGAGCACATATCCCGAGCTGGGTGAGTTGAACATGCCCAGCGCGATGTCGGTGCGGTCGGCCACATAGGAGAAGAAGCTCAAAACACCTTCACCGCCATGTAATTCCATCATCGGCGTCTGGATGTAGACGATGTCGGCGCCGGTGTTCTGGGCATGCCGGGTCATCTCGAGGCAGTCTTTCGCCGACAACGCCGCGGTGCACGACTGGACAACCACCTCGGGGTTGATCTTTCGAGCTTCCTGGATCGCGACTTCCAGCAACATCTTTCGTTCGGCGATGGTCAGCGACCAGAATTCCGCGACGCCGCTGGTCACCCAGAGCATGGAATGGCGCATCGTGCCCACGCAGTGCCGAACCAGCGTGCGATAGGCATCCCAGTCGATGTCGTCGCCGTCGCGCCCGTCGAACGGGGTGTAGAGCGAGTCCCCGATGCCGTGCAGTGAATTGCGCGCCCATTGGCGGGCGTCTCTGGCGTTGGCCATTATCGACTCCCTGGAGTTATCCGACGATCTCGAAGATCGCCGCCGCCGACGTCACCGCTTTGTCGCCGTTGCCCTCGTCGTGCAGCAGCATGCGCACGCCGACCTTGCCCGAGCCGCTCAGATGCGCGGTGCCGTCCACCCGGAACGGCCCCACCTTGCCCCGCGACATGAACATCACGTGCCAGCTGACCACCTGCAGCTTGCGGGTTCCGGCGGCGGCCGCGGCCAGATCGATCGCCGCGGTCTCCAGCACCACGTGTTGCGGCCCGATGTGCAGTGCCGCGTCCGGCGACGCCAGTTCCTCGCTGAGCG
>NZ_JBAPMI010000017.1:0-17267 GCF_049278535.1 Mycobacterium sp.
CTCTCGGGATGGTTGTGGTTGGCCGGGATCACCGCGCGGCCGCGGGCGACCTCGTCGCGAACCAGTTCGGCCGGCATCTGCTCGCGTGCGGCGATGAAGGCCATCTCGGCGGTGATCTCCCCGGCGCGGGCCCGCTGCAGCTGGGTGCCGCGGTCGCGAACCACGCCCGGACGCGGCGGCAGTCCGGTCGTCACGTCGATCACCGCGTCCGCGTCGGTATACGGGCCCGAGGTGTCATAGAGATCGAGGTGTTCGCCGTTGGACAGATTGACCCGACGGAACGGCACCTTGACGAGGGGCCCGTCGGGGGACACCTCGAGGTTTCGGTAGACCTTGCTACTGCCCGCGATCGGGCCGGTGGTCACGGTTGGTTCCACTGCTAAATCGGTCATTCGTCATCTCCCTACGTCGGCATTACCCGGTCAGGTTCATACGGTCGACGGCCCCGAGCCGTCCTCTCAGCGCACCGGGCGTGCGCTCCCGCGTTCTCGTGCGCTACCCACGCTAGCGCAGCCTGACCACCATGTGCAGGGTCGTGGAAATTCGCGGACGCGTTACGTCGCGCCTACACCAACTGAGGACTGACCGAATCGATGGGCAAGCTGCGCCATCGGTGTAAAGATGATCAACGTGCGTGAGGCCGCTGATACCCAGATTGGCACCGGCCCCCTGCCCGCCCGTTGGCCGGAGGCCGTCGGTGACGACGTCGGAGTGGGCGCTTTCCGCTTCTGGTTCGTCGGCGAACGCTGGGAATGGTCCGACGAGGTGGCCCGGATGCACGGTTACGAGCCCGGGGCCGTCGAGCCGACGACCGAACTGTTGATGTCACACAAGCATCCGGACGATCGCCGTCACGTCCAAGACCAGCTTGACCGGGCGCTGCTGTCCAAAGGCTCGATTTCCAGCCGGCACCGTTTTGTCGACACCACGGGCCGGGTGCACGACGCGATGGTGTTGGCCGATCGGATGTACGACGACACCGGCGCCGTCGTCGGCACCTCCGGTTACTACGTCGATCTGACCGCGACATTCGTCGAGACTCGCCAGGTGGCCCTCGACGAGGCACTGCCCGACCTGTTCGAGGCTCGGGCCGTGATCGAACAGGCCAAGGGCATCCTGATGGCCGTCTACCGGGTCGGCCCAGAACAGGCCTTCGGAGTCCTGCGGTGGCGATCGCAGGAGACCAACTCCAAACTGCGTTCGCTGGCGAAGCAGATCATCATCGAAAGCGCCACGCTGTCACCACCGTCGGCGGAGAACCAAGCCGCCTTCGATCATCTGCTGTTAACAGTGCATCAGCGTATTCCGGGCGAATCCAACACGTAAGCGCGCCGGCAGATAGGCTCGACCACATTGCCGTCCAACGGTCTGGGGCCAATACCCGTGGTCCCTGGACGACGAATTGGCTGCGTCGAAGCGGGTGAACGCGATGGAACTGTTGGTGGTCGAATCCGAGGTTCGGCCCGAAGCTGTGTTGGTGCATGCAACGGGGGAGATCGATTCCAGCACCGCCAACGAGCTCAGGTCACAGCTGCAGTCCGCGCTGCAGAACGCCGAAAGCCAAGCGTCTCGACTACTGATCATCGACTTGCAGGGCGTGACCTACTTCGGCAGTGCCGGACTGAACGCCGTACTGGATTGTCACAAGCAAGGTATGCGGGCCGGGACTTCGGTCCGGCTGGTCGCCGATAACGGGCTGGTGGTTCGTCCGATCGAGGTGACGAATCTGGACAGCCTGCTTGACCTTTACCCCACGTTGCCGGATGCGCTGGAGGGCCGCGAGTCCGAGCAGGGGTCGTGAGCGGGGAGCACCGCCGCGGCTGGCCACGCGATCCCAAGGTGTTGCCACCCGACCTCGCCGCGGCCGTGGCGCTCGGTGGTCAAATGGGCCGGCAGTTCGCCGAATTCGATTGGACCGCACACCCACTGGGCTCGCCGCAGTCGTGGCCGGTCGAGGTGCGCGCGGCGGTCGCGATGGTGTTGACATCGCGATTTCCGATCGTGCTGTGGTTGGACACCGAGGAATTGTTTCTGATCTACAACGATGCCTACATCTCGATCCTGGGCGACCGGCATCCGGAAGCGTTGGGCCAACGCGGCCAGTACGCGTGGTGGGATATCTGGGAGCCGATCAGCCCGATGCTTGCCAGTGTTGTCGCGACCGGCGAAGCAACCTGGTCCTATGACTTGATGCTGCCGATGGTGACCGCGGGCCGCCGTCGCGAGCGATACTTCACCTTCACCTACAGCCCGCTGATCGGCGACGACGGGAAGACCTATGGAATCTTCTGCCCGTCGTTCGAAACCACCGAACGGGTGCTCAGCGAGCGCCGGCTGCACTTGCTCAACGCGGTGGCCTCAGCGGTGATGGATACCAACACGATTGACGATGCGGCCAATGCCGCCGTCGCGGTGTGTGCTGAGCAACCCGCCGATGTGCCCTTCGTCGCCGCCTACATCGGTGATCCGGCGACCCCCGACGTGACGCTGCGCTGCGCGACGCCGTCGGTAATGCCGTTGTTGCCGCCGACGCTGGCGAAGTTGACCAGATCTGAAGCGGTGCCGCGGACACGATCGGAGATGCAGGTCATCGAGGACGTCGCGGCGAGGATCGACGGCATCCACGATGTCCTGGCCGACGACTGTCCCGACCATGCGCTGCTCCTGCCGTTGGGCGAGGGACCGGTTGCGGGGGCGCTGCTGGTCGGAATGAACCCGCTGTGCCCGTTGAATGACCAATACGTCGGCTTTTGCCAGTTGCTTGCCGACCAGTTGTCCTCGGCGATGGCTTCTGCGCTCTCCTACGAGCAGCAGCGCCAGCGGGCGGACGCGCTCGCCGAACTCGACCACGCGAAGACGGCGTTCCTGACCAACGTCAGCCACGAATTCCGCACTCCGCTCACGCTGTTACTCGGGCCGCTCGACGATGCGTTATCGGAAAGCGGCCCGAACACCGTGCTGACGGACCAGCTTGGTACCGCCCGACGTAACGCGGGACGCCTGCAACGGCTTGTTGATTCGCTGCTGGACTTCTCCCGCATCGAAGCCGGTCGCGCCACTGCTGCGTTGGTGTGCACCGACGTCGGCGCTCTGACGTCGGACATCGCGTCGTCGTTCTCCGAACTGTGCCAGCGGGCCGGGCTCGAACTGGTGGTCGACTGTCACTCTGCGCTGGCCGATGTCGACCCGGGCATGTGGGAAACCGTGGTACTGAACCTGCTGTCGAACGCGGTGAAGTACACGTTGACCGGCTCGATCACGGTCACTGTCCACAGCGATTCGACGTTGTGCCGCATGATGATTCGCGATACGGGTGTGGGCATCGCCGAAGCGGACCTGAAGCGATTGGGCGAACGGTTCTTTCGTGCGGATAGCGCCCACGGGCGCAGTGTCGAAGGCACCGGAATCGGCTTGTCGTTGGTGAGCGGTCTTGTCGAGTTGCAGCACGGCACAATTGAATTCGCCAGTGAACTCGGGCGCGGCACTACGGTCACCATCGGGTTGCCCCGGTCGATGGACGGCAAGCCCGTCGACCATTCACCCGCCGGACTTCTGGAGAGCCCGTACGTCGTCGAGGCGGGCGAGTGGGTGACATCGCGGCCGGCGTCAACGCCGGACGCAGCGTCGGCGTCCGACCCGCGCGAGTTGGTACTGATCGCCGACGACAACGCTGACATGCGAGCGCATTTGGAGCGAGTGCTTTCGGCGCATTGGCGAACGGTGGTTGTCGCCGACGGACAACAGGGCATCGAAGCCGCCCGCAAGCTTTGTCCGGACGCGGTCGTGACCGATGTGATGATGCCCCGGATGGATGGCTTCGAGTTCGTCGAGGCCATCCGCGCCGATCCGGCGCTGGCGGCCATCCCGGTTGTGATGCTGTCCGCGCGGGCGGGCGCGGAAGCCGTCAGCGAGGGTTTCTCCGGAGGAGCCGACGACTACCTGCCAAAGCCGTTCAGCTCACAGGATTTAATCGACCGGGTTGCGGCGCGGTTGTCGGCTGCGGCGCGCGAGCGCGCCAGTCGTCGATCCAGCGACGCGCGGGCGCGGGAGGCGCTGGCTTTCGCGCAGCTCGACGCGGCGTTGCAGGCCGCGGAGTCCAGCACCGCGGTTGTCGAGGCGCTGCAGGGTGCCGAGTGGGCCTCCGATGATCCGCCGATCATCTGTCTGGGGCTGCTCGACGCCGAGTCCGAAACTCTCCGTTTCGATTACAGCTCCGCGGTGCCGCCGGAGATCCGCGACCGCTACCACATCGCATCGATGGACACGCCGATCGTGCCAGTCGACGTCGTCAGAACCGGTCAGCCGATGATCATCACGGACACGCTCAGTCTCGGCCAGCGCTATCAGCATGTTGTGGGCGAAACGGTCGAGTCGGTGCGCGCCTGCATCAGCCAGCCGCTGCGCGGCATGGACGGCAAGGTCATCGGTTCGCTCGGGATGCTGTGGTCCACACCGCGCGAATTCACTCCCGCTGAACTCGATTGGGCCGCACAGGTTGCCAAGATCACCCAGTCGACCGCCGACCGTATCCGCAATGTTCAGCGTGAACATCGGATCGCCGTGGACTTCCAAGACCATCTACTCGATCTCGACCGCGGGTCAACCGTGGCGGTTGTCGCTGCCGTCTACCAACCGGGCGGTGAGGCGATGCGCGTCGGCGGTGACTGGTATCTGGTGGCGCCCCTGGAGCATCGGGGCAAGGTTGCGATCTCCGTCGGCGACGTTGTCGGACACGGCCTGCCCGCCGCGATCGCGATGAGCAGGTTGCGCGCGGCGGTGGCGGCCAGCGCGCTGACCGACGCCGACCCGGGCGCGGTGCTGAGCACGTTGGACCGGTATGCGGCGACGGTGCCGGGTGCACGCTGCGCGACGGTCAGCTACGCGGTGATCGACGACGGCCTGGACCCCGAGACCGGAGACGGCATCGCCCGTGTCAGCTATTCCTGTGCGGGACATCCCTATCCGCTACTGGTCACACCGGACGAACCGCCGGTGTACTTGTCGTCCGGTCGACGACCACCGGTGGCGGCCTGGGAAACCCCGCTCAAGCAGAACACCGCCGTCCATGAGTTGCCGCCGGGCAGTCTCATCCTGCTGTACACCGACGGACTGATCGAGCGGCCAGGCGAGACGCTTGATCACGGATTCGCCCGACTCCTGGGTGCTGCCGCATACCGCGCCGATCTTGCCGTCGGGGACTTGTGCGACGAGCTGCTCGAACGAATGGCACCGCCCGGCGGTTACACCGACGACGTCGTGGTGTTGGCCCTGCGTCCGTGCCACAGCTCGGCGCGCAGCTTCGTCCGGGTGCTGCCCGCCTCGCTGGACCACATCGCCGAGGCGCGACATCGATTGCGCGACTGGCTCTCCGGTGTCGACGTGGATCCGCAGCGCGAATCGGACATGTTGTTGGCCATCGGCGAGGCGGTGACCAATGCGATCGAGCACGGCAGCGGCGGTGACCCCACCAAGACGGTCTCCATCGAAGCTTTCGTACGCGGCCACACCGTGACCGCGACGATCAGCGATGCCGGCCAATGGTCGGGCGACTCCTCGGCCAGCCAGCGCAGCCTGCAGCGCGGCCGCGGGCTCACCATGATCAACGGCCTGGCCGATGACGTGAAGACGTCGAGAACGCGGAGCGGTACCCGAATCACGCTGAGTTTCGAGCGGACTGTTCTCCCCGAATCGGGTCTGGTGGAAGGGGTGAAAACGTGAGCCGCGCGGAATTTGAGCTGGCGGTCGCCGACGCGTCAATGCCCGCCGAGGTGACAGTGACCGGGGAAGTCGACGCGTCGAACGTCCACGAATTCACCCGATCGGTGCGCGAAATCTCGGGTGAGCGGCCGCTCATCCTGCAGCTGAGCAGCGTCAAGTATTTGGACAGCGCCGGCTTCTCGGCCCTGGATCGACTGCTCGCGGATGACGAAATCGTCATTGTTCTGGCGCCGCACAGCTTCATGTACCGAGTGGCCGAGTTGATGTGCATGCCGATCCACCACGACGCCGATTCGGCGCGCCGGGCTGTGCAAGAGGACGTGAGCTGAGCCTCGGAGCTCTACTCGGCTTCCTCGATGGCCTCGCCGAGCTCCTCGAGGACCCTGTTGTGGTGATTGGCGGCCAGCAGGTGACCCGCCGCGATGACCAGCGCCACCGGCCAGTCGATGAGCTCGAATGCAGCTAAAGCCGCTAAACCGCCGTAGTAGGCAAGTTGCTCGGGTCGTGGGATCTCCACCTGCCCGAGAATCGGCAGGTTGACCGCGAAAGTCTCACCTTCCCGAATGTGAGCGACGGCATCTGCCTGGGAAATGTCGCGGCGTGCGTTCTTTTCGGCCATCGTTTGCCTTTCAGTAACTTAAACGTTGCCGTTGTGACTGGTGATGCGGTCACCGTCGTAGTTATGTCGACGACCGATGCTCTCGCCGACCCACTAGGCGGAGCTGTGGCTGGCCTTCTGACCGTTCCTTTGACCCAGTTGTACGCCGTTCTGTGGCGTCTCGGCGCCGTGGAGGTCGTGGCGACTCGGTCGGAGCCGGATCGGCGCCCTCCAGCTCCGAGGGACGCTTATCGGCGAACGCACGGGTCGCGACGGCCACCGCGGCGGTCGCAACCCCGGCTGAGCCCAGCGCCTGCGCCCAGCCCAACGGGCCCAGCGGGGTACAGCCGAGCAACTGGCTGACGCCGGGGATGCTGATCAGGGTCCCCATTACGGCCAGCGACCCGCCCGCGGTCAACACGACCAGTGGGGTGCGGGAGTCGAGCAGCGTCTGACCCAGCTGCGCCGACACCAGGGCGACCAGCGCCACCGTGGACGCCCGTTGCGGTCGTCCGGTGACTCCGGCCATCGCCCACGCCGCCGTCGCGGCCGCCGCCGTTGTCGCGCCGCGGATGGCCACGGCTTGCCACAGCGCCTGCTGGTCGGGGCCACGGCCTTCGAGCTGCACCGGTCCGCTCGGCTTGCTGACAGCCAGGGCCGCGGCGGGTAGCGCGTCGGTGAAGATGTTCACCAGCAGCAGCTGACGGGTGTTGAGCGGTGAATCGCCGGTGATCGCGCTGCCGATGACCGCGAACGCGACCTCGCCGGCGTTGCCGCCGAGCAGTACTGACACCGCCGCCTGAACCCGCCGCCACAGCTCCCGGCCTTCGTCGATCGCGGTCAGCAGCGACTCGATGCGCGCGTCGATCAGCACCACGTCGGCCGCGACGCTGGACGAATCGCTGCCCCGCGCGACGACGCCGATCCCGACTGTGGCCGCGCGGATCGCGGCGGCGTCGTTGGCGCCGTCGCCGACCATCGCGCACACCTTGCCGACGCGTTCCAGCGTCTGAACGACCTGCACCTTGTTCTCCGGCGACATCCGGGCGAAGATCACCCGCTCCGTCACCACCCGCTCCTGATCCTTGCGTGACAGGGCATCCCACTCGGCTCCGCTGATGACTTGGTCCGCCGCCACCGACATCCCGAGTTCCCTCGCGATCGCGGTGGCGGTGATCGGGTGGTCGCCGGTGATCAGCCGGACACCGATCTCTCGCTCAGTGAGCGCGGCCAGCAGGGCGGGTGCCTCGGCCCGCGGGGTGTCGGAAAGCCCGAGGAAGCCCGCCAGCGAGAGCTCGCCACCGGCGAGATCGGCAATTGCGTCTTCGTCCTCGGCGACCAGCTGGGCCTGTTGTGCGGTCAGCCGGCGCCGCGCGACCGCGATCACCCGTAGTCCTTCGGCCGCCAGCTGCCGCACGGTGTTCTCGGTATCCGGCCCGACGGCGTTGCAGGCAGCCAGCACGACTTCGGGTGCTCCCTTGACGGTCAGCTCGTCACCGAACACCGACGCCGAGAACGACCTGCCTGACCGAAACGGCAAGTGCGCCTCGGCTTCGTCGGTCGGACTGGAGCCGTCGACCGATTGCGCCGCCTCGATGATCGCGCGATCGGTTGCGTGCAGCTGCGGTCCGCCGTTGGCGTCCGGTGCCGCCCGGGCCGCGCAGCGCAAGACGTCGTCGCGTGAATAGCTTTCCGCGGGATGCACTTGCGAGACCCGCAGGCGGTTTTCGGACAGCGTCCCCGTCTTGTCGAAGCACACCACCTCGATGCGGCCTAACGCCTCCACCGATCGCGGAACCCGCACCAGCGCGCCGTAGTTCGTCAGGCGGCGCGCCGACGCCGCCTGCGCGAGGGTCGCCACCAGCGGCATTCCTTCCGGCACCGCCGCCACAGTGATCGCGATTCCGCTGGCAACGGCCTGACGTAAACCCCTGCGGCGCAACAAGCCGAGTCCACTGACCAATAGGCCGCCGCCCGCACTGACGGGGAAAGCCCGGTTGGTGAGTTGGCTGAGCTGATGTTCGAGCCCGATCTGCGGAAGCTCGCTGGAAACCAGCTCGGCGGCGCGGCGCGCCTGGGTGTCCGCGCCGACGGCGGTCACCACCGCCACCGCGGTGCCTGCCACGATGGTGGTTCCGCCGTAGAGCATGCAGCGGCGGTCGGCCAGCTCGGCGCCTGGCGTGGGCTCGACTTGCTTCTCCACCGGCAGCGATTCGCCGGTGAGCGTGGATTCGTCGACCTCGAGGTCCTCTTCCTCGATCAGCCGGGCGTCGGCGGGCACCACCTCGTGGGTGCGCACCTCGATCACATCCCCGGGCCGCAGCTGCGCGGCCTTCACGTCGGTGTATACCGGCGAACCGTCGGGACCGATCGTCACTTTCCGGGCCGGTGGAATCTGTTGGGCCAGTAGCTCGTTCAACCGGCTTTCGGCGCGTAGCCGCTGGCTGGCCGCCAGCATCGAGTTTCCGGTGAGGACCGACCCAACCAGGACCGCGTCGACCGGCGAGCCCAGCACCGCACTGGCCGCCGAGCCGAGCGCCAGCACGGGGGTCAGCGGGTCGGACAACTCGGCACGCACCGCCTTGAGGAACTGCCAGACCGCTTGCCGGGGGCGGCCGGTCAGCTCGGCGCCGCGTTGGGCCGTCTCCATGGCCCGGGTGGCCAGACCGTGCCGCGGCTCCACCGTCTGTTCGTCATCCGGCGGTGGCAACATCTTGCGGACTTGGTTGATCGACATGGCGTGCCACTCGTGCATCGGCGCCGGCAGCGGGGTCGGTTCGCGCAACACCCGGCGGGCCATCAGATAACCCGACAGCAGGCCGGCGGCTGCGCCCGTCGTCACCGGGCCCGGCCCGCGTCCGCGCACGCCGGGAACCATCAACAGAGCGCCTAACGCCGTTGCACCCGTTGCGATTTCGATTCCGCGCCGGCTCGCTGATTTGGCCGCCGGGATGGCGTGCAGCAACCGCCACACCCCGCCGAGTTCGCCCAGTATCAGATCGGCAGTCCAGGGTGGCGGCTCGGAGTCAGAGTTGGGCATCACGCCCAGTCCGACATCCGCTGACGAAAGTGCTTGTGCACCAGCCGAAGACACGACAGCGACGGTATGACCGGACTGTTGCAGATCGGTCAGCGCCGCGGCGAGCGCATTGTCGATCGACGCCCGCTGCAGCGACCGCAGCTCGTCAAAGGCTGGCCGCAGCTCGCCCAGATCGTCGACGTCGATGGAGATCAGATCCAGGCCCGCCCGACGCGCCTCGGCCAGTACGGCCGAGGCCAGCGGATCGTGTGTCGGGCCGATCAGCGCTTCGACGCCTGCCGCGGATCCGTTGCTGGACAAGCCTGGAACCGGATACCAGCCCACCGTCAGGCCTTTTTTCTCCAACAGCATCTGGGCACGGTTCCAGGCAGGGGAAAGCTCGTCCTCGTCGGCTCCGCGCACCCGCACCACCCGCAAGGCGTCGGTGCACAACACCCGGGGGTCGATCAGCAGCGCGTCGACGCGGTCCAGCCAGCGGAGCTTTTCCGGCTGCAGCGGCAGCACCGCGTGCTGGTCTGCCAATCCTTGTCCGAGTGCGGCGGCGAAGGATTCTCGCGTGGTGCGGATGGCTTTCGGGGTGGTGACCAAGGTCGCGGTCGATGCCATCTCGAGATTGCGGGTGAAAGCTCCGACTGCCGCAGTCCCGATCACCTGTACCAATGCACTGCGGCGTGCGTGTCGTTCGACCGGACCTTCCGGTAGCGGCACCGGGCGCGACGGCGGGTAGATCTCGGGATGATCGGCGTGACGGGCCAAAGCCGGTTCGTGCCGGAGCCAGGCTTGCGCTTCAGCCTGATACTCGGCGGCTTTCAAGATCTCCATCGCGAGATCGACGGCCAGTGAGGTCGGCGACAATTCGAGGACGTGTGCGGTCACCATCGCCACCGACAGGACCGCGTCGGTCGCCGAGTGGCCAATGCGATCCTCGAGCAGGCGACGCAGCCGCGGTTGGTAATCGACGGCCACCACCACCGCTTCGACGCCGTCGAATAGGCGCGGCCAGCGCAGCAACCGGCCCGCGACCGCGGCGCTCACGCCGACGGCGGTGGCGCCCACCCCCAACGCGTTGGTGGCCAGCAATAGACCGTCGCCCGGCAACGGCTTGGGCCGGGTATCGCGGCGCCGTTGTTCGACGTTTCCGGTTGCACGCCAACGCTTTTCGGCGTCGTCGACATCTCGGCACAAGTCACGCAGCGAGATCTGGTCGCTGGTGAGGGTCACGACGATCCGCGACAGTGGCCGGTTCACGCCGACTGATTTGACGCCGGAGCGCGCGCGAACGGCGTCGATCACAAAGCGCCCGAGCTCGGCGCCGTCAGGACCGTCGAGCCCGCGGACCTCGATCCACGCGCGTCCCTTACCCCGCCAACTATGCCGGGTCAGCGTGGGCGCGGGCAGCCCTTCGGAGAGCGCCTTGACGCCCTCGCGAACCGGGATGGCAGCCATCGTCAAACCGGTCGAGGCAACTGTGCCTATGGATCCAGCAGCGCTGGCCGCGGTTTGCACGCTGGCGCCAACGAGCGCAGACGTCGCCTGCAGACCCAGCGTTACCGCACGCAGCGGGAAGGATGCTCGCACCAAGCCGACGCTACCTACTCGCAGAAATCAGCGGCGGGTGCGTGATTGTGTTCCGCCGGACTGCCGCGCCGCAGCCCGCTTGGCCGGCGTCTTGCGCGGCCGGGCCGAACTGGTCGACTTGGCAGTAGCCGCCTTCACCGGTGTGACCGATGCGACGTGCGAGCTGTCGTTGTGCGAGTTGCTCAGCCGCCGCAACAACAGCGCACCGCCGCCGACGGCCAGCAGCAGCGGCCACTCGACGAGCCCGGCAACGCCAAGAGCTCCCAACGTCAATGCGGCTGCCGGCGTCGAGTGGCTGCCCTTGTCGATACCCTTTTGCACACCGGCCGCCGCGCCGGTCACGGCGCCGACGACGCCGTTGACTGCGGCACCACCGATTGCGCCGGCGGCGGCGGTGGTTACTGAGGCGGCACGGCTGACCGTTCGACTTACGTTGTGTACGGCGCCGTCAACGACACCCATGATGACTCCCTGATGGTCGGTTCTGAGGCCGTGAATCGAATACCCGCTGCAGGCCACATTGGCGGCGGTCGTATACGCGCATACTCGCAGGGTTCATCGAACCGTCACGTTGTTGCGCAGCATCGGGCAATCCTATGACCTTCATTGGGAAATGAACAGAAAATGAATACCCGCAGCGCAGTTTTTACATGCATCAATCTCGGCGCAAATCCACCACGACCGGGGCGTGATCGCTGGGTGCCTTGCCTTTCCGCTCCTCACGCACGATCTGTGCGTGGGCGACTCGGCCGGCCAGCGCGGGGGAGGCGAGGATGAAGTCGATGCGCATCCCCTGCTTCTTCGGGAACCGCAACTGGGTGTAGTCCCAATAAGTGTAGACACCCGGGCCCGGCGTGAAAGACCTTACCACATCTGAGAATTGGGCGTCGACGATCGCGTCGAACGCTTTGCGCTCCGGTTCTGAGACGTGGGTTGCGCCCTCGAAGAACTCGACACTCCAGATGTCAGCGTCGGTCGGAGCGATATTCCAGTCGCCGACCAGAGCGATCTGCGCCGACGGGTCGTCGCGCAGCCAACCGGCTGCCGTATCACGCAGTGCGGCAAGCCAATCGAGTTTGTACGTGTAGTGCGGGTCGTCCAGGGCGCGGCCGTTGGGCACGTAGAGACTCCACACCCGCACGCCCGCACAGGTGGCGGCCAGTGCACGCGCTTCGGCGGCCGCGGCCACATCCGGCTTGCTGCTCCAGGTGGGCTGGCCGTCAAAGCCCACTTCGACGTTGTCCAGACCCACTCGCGAGGCGATAGCCACGCCGTTCCACTGATTGAAACCGCAGTGGGCCGTGTCGTAGCCCAGCTCCAGGAACGGCATCGCCGGGAACTGCTGGTCGGAACACTTGGTTTCCTGCATGGCGAGCACATCGACCTCGGCGCGCTTCAGCCAATCGAGCACACGGTCCAGCCGGCTGCGAATCGAGTTCACGTTCCAGGTGGCTAACCGCAACATGCCGTCGGGCATGGCCACGACCCTACGTGGTTGGCGTGACGTAGCGCGCCCGGTGGTGCAGGACGAAACCCAGCGACCGGGCCAGCCCGGCGGCGACCGGATCGTGGTCGTGAACCCGGATGTAGCCGCGGCTGGCACCCAGCGATGCGCCCCAGGCCAGCAGTGCCGCGCACAGCGGGTGGCTCGCATGGGGGTGCGGATCTGCCGGCCCGACCACCGACAGCCCGACCCAGCGGGTGCCGTCCGGAGCGTCGGTGACCGCGGCGCGCGCGGCCGCAACGTCCGTGTACGTGCCGAAGGTCAGCTCGCCCTCGACGACCGCGGTCAACACGTCGACGGGAATCTCACACCGGCTGAGCCGAAACCAGTCCCCGGTGGGGCCGGCGAACAGTTGGACCGAGCGATCGGGCTCGGCGGTGTGCACGTCGCGCACCAGCATCCGGTTGGCGCCCTCGTCGGCACCGGTAAACCGCAGCAGGCGATCGGCGATCGCCAGCCGCGGGGTCAAGTCGCGCGATCGGTACCAGTCGGCGATCGCCGGTATCGCTGCCAGATCTGCAGAATTACCAATGGGCACCGCGGAATTCGCGGCATACGTAACGCCGTGTCCAGCGCGCAGCAGCCAGCCCCCCAGCCAGTGCTGCTCCACACCCGGCCAGGCCAGCGCGGCGGCGTGCTCGAGCGCGCGAATCTCCGATACCCGCACCGGGGCGTCGCTCAGCGGCTTAACCGCGACCACATCGGCGGGGGAGAACTCCACCGTCGCACCGGTTTTCGTCCGGACGCGGACGAGCGGGGCAATGGCGAGTAGATGGCCGATGACATCAGTCAGCGGTGGCACCGAGCCGTCAGGGCGGCGGTAACGCACCGCTACCCTGGTTCCGAGATCAGGCCACGAAACCATCAGTGTCCGAACGGATCCGGCCCTTCGCCCGGGGTCCACGACAATCCGGGAACGCCCCAGCCGTGCGATTTGACCGCGCGCTTGGCCGAGCGCGCGTGACGTCCGATCAAGCGGTCCAGGTACAGGAAGCCATCCAGGTGTCCGGTCTCATGCTGGAGCATGCGTGCGAACAACCCTGAGCCCTCGAGGGTTACCGCATTACTGTCGGCGTCGATCCCGGTGACCTTGGCCCACTGCGCCCGACCGGTCGGGAACGACTCGCCGGGCACTGAAAGGCAACCCTCGTCGTCATCTTCGGGGTCCGGCATGGTCTCGGGTATTTCGGAGGTCTCCAGCACTGGGTTGACGACCACACCGCGGCGGCGCGTCGTCTGCCCGCGCTCGTCGGCGCAGTCGTAGACGAACACCCGAAGGCCCACGCCGATCTGGTTGGCGGCCAGACCGACGCCGAAGGCGGCGTCCATGGTGTCGTAGAGATTCGTGATCAGATCGGCCAGGTCGTCCGGCAGCGACCCGTCCGCGGCGACCGGCACCGCCGCGGTTGGAGTGTGCAGGACGGGATCTCCCACGATGCGAATGGGTACGACTGCCATGGTCGGCAAGCTTAAGCCCGCCGACACCTAGCTCCGGTTGCGGAGTGGGCGTCGGACAGGCAACCTCACCTAGTCAGCCGACTCGCGGGTCTGGCTGCCAGGTCAACAGTTGTCGACGTGGTTGAATAATCGCCGGAGCAGCGGGCATTCGAGATTTCGCCGAAAGGGTCGAGGAAGCGATATGGACAGCGCTATGGCGCGGGCTAATCGATCGGGGGACGACTCTGAACTCGCCGATGGGTTAACTCGCCGCGAACACGACATTTTGGCTTTCGAGCGGCAATGGTGGAAATACGCCGGCGCTAAAGAAGAAGCCATCAAAGAGTTGTTTGGAATGTCGGCCCCGAACTACTACCGGGTGCTCAATGCGTTGGTCGATCGGCCCGAGGCATTAGCTGCCGACCCAATGCTGGTGAAACGACTTCGCCGGCTGCGGGCCAGCCGGCAGAAAGCACGGGCGGCCCGGCGGCTGGGCTTCGAGCTCACCTAATTTTTTGCCTGCTCGCAGGGCGTCGATGTGGGTTTTGGCGCACGTCTCGATACAGTGACGTCAATGAATGAGCGCGTTCCCGATTCGACCGGCCTTCCCCTGCGGGCCATGGTGATGGTGCTGCTGTTCCTCGGTGTCATCTTTTTGCTGGTCGGGTTTCAGGCCATGGGTTCGGGCAGTAACACCGACGACGATTCGGCAGTGTCGAGCGTCACCACCAGCGCGGCGGCGTCGAAGACCTCGGCGAAGCCTGCACCAAAGGCCGATGTGCTCGTCTTCAATGTCTCCAATGCAACGGGTGTCGCGAAGCGGACTGCCGACCAGCTCACGCAAGGTGGTTTCAACGTCACCAAGGTCGACAACCTGACGCTGCCCGATATCGCGAAGACCACGGTGTACTTCACCGACGCGCCCGGCGAGCACGAAACCGCTGATGCCGTGGGTCAGCTGCTCAAAGCGGCTGTTGCTCCGCGGACCAAGGAACTCGCCGACCAGCCGCCCGGCGTGATCGTGGCGGCTACGGGTTAGAAGGGCGGCGGGTCGAGGTGGTTTCGGCGTCGCTCGGCGCCGATGCGGTGGGCGCGGTCTTGGCGACGGGTGCGTAGCCGGCTAGGCAGCATCGCGATCCGTTCACCACAATGGTCAGGCGGCCGGTTGGTTTCCGCTGCGGGCACATCGCCAGTAGGCGCGCAGAGGCTGGGGAAGAGCAGCGCGCTGCCCGGGTTGGTGACATAGGTCTTTCCCGCGGGTGAGGTGAGAATCACTGTGCCGTCAGGCAACTGCTGATCACCCCACCCCAAGAACGTTTTCACGAGGTGATGGCGCCGATTGGCTAAAGAACCCTTTAGATTGCGAAGGTGGCCAGCCGTGCCGGGCTGATCGCGACCCCATGCGCCTGTGAATTCTCGCGTTGCGAAGCTGGCGGCGCGCCTAGCATGTTCGGCGCAGCAACGACTGCACTGCAGCAACGACTGCACTACGGGGGGAGATCTCATGACGCAGATTCATGAGCAGCGGACGATCGCAGCATCGCCAGAACGGTTCTTTGCCTGGCTACTGGACCCAGCCAACCTGACTGTCTCTCCGTGGTTCCGCAAAGCCGCTTGGGTGAACGCGTCGTGTCCCGGCGTCGGGGCGACGCGGGAACTGAGAGGGTTTGGCTTCTGGGTGCACGAGCAGATCACGGCCTACGACGCACCCCGTAGTTGCACGTATCGCGTTGTCGGGGGGTTCCCACCCGCGCATCAAAACGGGACGCTTACCTGTACTCCGTCGGGCGGCGGAACGCATGTCGACTGGGTGAGCAGCTACACAATTCCAGCTCGCGGCGGCGGCAAGGTACTCGAGATACTTACTGCTCCACTGATGCGCTCCCTTGCCTTTCGCGCGATCCTCTCTGGCTGCGCGAAAGCGCTCGAGAGTTGATGGCAATGACTGCGCTAAGTACGCTCGACCTGCTCCTCGGCTTACACTTCCGCAATGTTCTCGGAAACGCGCTATGCGCTGAACGGGGACTTGGCCGTGGCTTATCGCGCGTCTCCTGAAGGTGCCCGGGACATTGTGTTCGTCCCGAACTGGTTCACCTGCTGCGAGGTTCTGCCGGAGCTGCCGTCCCTTCAGGGGTGGGTCGAGGCAATGACGTCGCTTGGTCGACTGATCTTCTTTGACCAGCCGGGCACCGGAGTGTCCGATCCGGTCACGGCGGGCGCGATGCCGACCTTGGAGCAATGGGCCGACAGCATCACCGCTGTGCTCGACGTTCTCGGCAGCCGCGAAGCGGCTTTAATCACGTGCCCGGGCGCGCTCGCAGCAGCGGCGCTATTCGCAGCAACGCACCCGTCCCGCACTACGGCGCTTGTCGTGCTCGACGGTGCTGTCGATGGGGCAATCCGCACGGATTTGATTCAAGAGAAAGTGATCGCCGGGGTCGCGGTAACCTGGGGAACCGGCGACGTGCAACATCTGATCAATCCGGACATGCCGTGGAATGACGAAATCCGGGGTGGCTGGGCTCGAATGGAACGTATCGCGGCAAGCCCGCGGACCGTTGAACTCATGTTGCCGCTCATCACTGAGGTGAATGCGCTCGCAATCCTTCCGACAGTCCGCGTGCCCACGCTTGTCGTGCATCACACTGACGACCCGTTCGTTCCGCCAGCGATGGGCAAGGAAGTCGCCGATCGCATACCGGGCGCGAAATACGTTGAGTTGCCGGGGCGGAACCTGTACCACTTTGTTGAACCGTGGCGCGAGTCGTTCCAGGCGGTCGCTGAGTTCCTCACCGGCGAGCAGGCTGAAGTGGCCGACGATCGGGTGCTTGCCACCGTGTTGTTTACCGACATTGTGAACTCGACGCGCCGCGCGGCCGAGATGGGTGACCGGGACTAGCATGCGCTGCTTGATGCGCACGATGCCGTCGTCCGTGCGCAACTGTCTCGCTTTCGAGGCCGCGAGGTGAACACATCCGGTGACGGCTTCCTCGCGATGTTCGACGGCCCGCAGCGAGCGATTCGCTGCGCCATGGCAATTCGCGACGCGGTGCAATCGCTCGGCATTCAGGTGCGCGCCGGGCTGCACACCGGCGAGTGCGAGGTCCGGGGCGACGACATCGGTGGGATCGGTGTGCACATCGGCGCGCGCGTGAGCGCACTGGCAGGGCCGAACGACTTGCTCGTGTCAAGCACGCTGCGCGATTTGGTGATCGGGTCAGGGTTGGAATTCGAGGACTGCGGCACTCACACGCTCAAGGGCGTGCCCGGTGAGTGGCGTCTGTTCGCCGTCGCCTCTGCGTAAACCCTTGGCCTGCTGTCAGAATGGCGGTGGTTCGTCGTCGCTGTCGGTGCAGGGTGGGGCTGGTCCGAGGTAGCTTATCGACTCGGCG
>NZ_JBAPMI010000018.1:0-8505 GCF_049278535.1 Mycobacterium sp.
CCAGCGCCTCGACCATCGACGACTTGCCGATCTCGTTGGCTCCGGATACCACCACCACACCGTGATCGGGAAAGTCGATCTCGCGGCTCTCGATGCCGCGGTAGTTCTTGAGAACCAGCCGATGTAACTTCATGCGGCACCTCGCCCCTGATGGCCGTTGTCGCTCAGCCGCAACAACAACGCCAAGGCCGCCTGCGCATCGCCGGCGGTTTCGCCGTCACCGTCGCGGGCGACCTCAACCAGCTCCTCGACCGCCGCGGCGGCGAACCCACCGATCCCGAGATCGCTGAATTCGCCATCGGCGGGAATCACCGCCAGATCGCTGTGACTGTCCCAGACCCGCAGCGATGCGAACAGCCGCGAATATTTGTCCAGGCACGCATCCAACGCAGCGCGATCGGTGACGGTCAGCGAACCAATCAAGGCCAGCCGCAACACCGTTCGGTCCTTGTCGGGCATCAGATCCAGATTCAGATCCAGGTCGGCGATGTCGCGGCTGTTGTCCACGTGCCGGCGCAGAGTGCTGAACCGCCAGCGGCCGACTTTCGGCGTCTCAAGGCTCACCGGACGCTGCGGATGCGCCTCGTCGACATCGACAACCAGGACATGACCCGGATCGGCTTCGACATCGTCGTAGTTGGTGACCTCCGGCGAACCGGAGTACCACACGCGGCCGGTGCTGCCCACGTCGGTCAACGAGTGCTTGTCCCCCAGTGCCACATAGTGGATTGCCCCGCGAGCCAGCGCGTCTTCCACACCGGCCAGCCGAATCAAGGACGGCTTGGCGGGATCGGGGTCGAGCACGTCAACGCCGCCGTGGGCGACCAGCACCCGGGTGACGCCGTCGGCGGGCAGGCCCTCTAGCACCGCGGCGACCAGGTCGGTCGTCGGCCTTTTGGATCGCCAGGGAGCCGCGACGATCTGTAGGCCGGGCCGGACCTCGTGGACACCCGCCCGATCGAGCACGTGGACGTTGGCTGGGCGCTCGGCGACGAACAGCGCACTGGTGTACACCGACGACGCGTCCAGCGGATCGTGGTTGCCGGGCAGCAGGTAGACGGGAATCCCGATGGCGCGCATGGCTTCCAGCGACTGGCTGACGACCTTCGGCTCCAGTTGGTTGTCTTCGAAGACGTCGCCGGCCACCACCACAAACTCGGCACCGGCGGCGGCTGCCAGCGGACCGAGACCGGCGACGGCGTCTCGGCGGGCCGCCGAATACCGCGGCTGTGCCTCGCCCGCGAGGAAGTGACGGGTCATGCCGAGTTGCCAGTCGGCGCTGTGCACGAATCGCATTGCGCTCCCGTCCCTTCTACGTATTGCCCGGTCAGTTCGTGACTGGCATCGCGAGTTTAAGACCGCCTGCCGACAAGTCCGGGGACCTCAATCGGCAGGTCCGACACCAGGTCGCAAGCGGCGCGCCTCATCGACACGCATGTGTCACATCAGCCACACGAGCCTCGCAAGGCGGCTGCCGTAGCCTGGCTCGGGTGAGTGACAACAACCGCACGCTGGTGCTGCTACGCCATGCAAAGTCGGCCTACCCCGACGGGGTGGCCGACCATGATCGACCGCTGGCACCCCGCGGTGAGCGGGAGGCCGGCCTGGCGGGTGACTGGTTGCGAAGCCATCTGCCGGCGATCGACGCGGTGCTCTGCTCGACCGCAACCCGCACTCGTGAAACGCTGGCACGCACGGGGATTGACGCGCCGGTGCGCTACGTCGACCGACTCTACGACGCCACACCGGGGACCGTGATCGGCCAGATCAACGGCGTCGCTGACGACGTCTCGGTCTTGTTGGTTGTGGGACACGAGCCGACGATGTCAGAGCTGGCGCTGGGGTTGGCCAGGGCGGAGACCGCCAACAGCGATGCCGCCGAACGCATCTCGACGAAATTTCCGACATCGGCGATGGCAGTGCTGCGCCTCAACGGCAGCTGGGCGGACCTCGAACCCGGGTCCGCCCAGCTGGCCGATTTTCACGTGCCGCGTTAAGCGCGGCTACGACGGGTTATTTGCAGATCTCGACGATCTTCTTGATGTTGTCATCGAGGTTCTGACGCAGTTCGTCCTGTGCGAAATCCTGCGCACCGGCCAGATATCCAATGCTGAGTTCCTGGAGCTGGGTTCCCAGCGCGTTCGCATTGTCCGCCAGGTCTTTCGGGGTCGCAGGTTCCGCGGCCACCCGGTCGCGCAGGAACGCGCCGCCGTCGTAAAACGCGAACCGCTGGGCGGTCGCGACCGAGAGCGCGCCGATCGGGCCGCCGTTGTCCGGGTTCTTCAGGTGCGAATTCCTGACCACAGCACGGTCGACGATCTTGAAGGTCTCGCAAGTGTGCTTCTTCGCGTCATTGCGCTGCTGGTCGCTGTATTTGCCCGCGGCCGCGGCGCTCTGGTTCGGGTAGAAATACCCGTAAGCGGCGCCCGCGACGGCGAGGATCGCCAACACCAAGGCCGCCACGGTGCCCCACTTGGCGAACTTCGACGGGCGTGCGGCGTGGGATGTGGGAGTCGTGGACGCCGGCGCGGATGTGGCCGCAGGCTCGGCGACAGACTCGGTGACGTCCCCGGCTGCGGACGATGGCTCGTGTGAGGGTGTTTCAGACATTGGTCGATCGTATACACCGCGACTATTGACCGGTAACCCTTTCAGGTGTCAATAAATCAGCTCCCTCAACCGTTTTGGCCGAAATATCCGTATTGCGGATACAAGAACCGGTGCGCTGGCATGTTCTACCAGCGCACCGAGTGTTCAGCGTTCGATATCAGGAATTGGTCGAGAGGGTGAGCTCCATGAGTTTAATGGCCTGCGCGCAGGCATCGATACCGGGCACTTGCGGGTTGACCCACCAGCCGACCACGCCCGCGGCATCGCTGGCGACACCGCACGAGCCGTTGGGATCATTCGGCTTCATCACGATCGACGGCACGCCGGCGATCGCCCGGTTCTCGATCTGATATTTGAGGAATTCGGCGACCTTACGCTCGTTGGCCAGGCTGCCCTGCTCGAACCAGAACCGGGTGATGTCGATCAGGCCGCCGGGGTTGGCCGCCTGCCAACGGCAGATAGCTCCGACGAACGTGCTCTGGATGTCTTGGGGGTCGGCGCCCACCGTCTTGGCCAGCACGTCGGTAGTCAGTACCTCACATTCCTTCTGCAGGTTCGGGTACTGCTGCTCGGAATTGTTGTTACGGGGCACGTCACCGGCGCCCGCCTTCGTCGCGGTTCCGCTGACAGACCTGGTGCAGCCGATCGACACGGACAACGCGGTGGCCAGTATCGCCACGCCAACCAGTACCCGACGACTTACGGTGGCACTCATTTGGAGTTCGCAATCGTCTGACGCGCCAACTCTTTGGCGATGTTGCAGGCGTCGGGGAAGGGCTTCTGGCTGAAATTCACCGACCATTCGAAGAAGTCGTCGTTGAACTGGATGCCAACCTCGCACAGCGAATCACCCAATTGCGGGTCGTTGCCGACCGCGATGAATCCACCGTGACCGCTGATGTTGATGTCTTCGACGCTGGACCGGGACAATTCCTCGGTCTTGCGTTCGCGTCCGATCGGGCTCCCGCGGTACCAGGAGAACGAGAAATGCGGCCCGAGAATCCCGCCGCCGGCGAGCCACTGGCAGCCCACCGAATTCTTGGCGGTGTTGATCAGCCCGTTGATCTGCGTCAGCTTGTTCACCGTCTCGTCGCTGATTCCGCCGCACTGCGGAAAGGACGGACCATGACTCCCCTGCCCCGGCGCCGGCGAGGACGACCCGGGTGACTGGGATTGGTTGGAGCCGGAATCAGAGCACGCAGCCGCCACCGGAATCAAAGCCGCCGCCGTCAGGGCAAGCGCCGCCACGTTATGCCGCACCGCTACCCGCACCTTCTGGTGATCACAGGTTGCACTGTAGCGGCACCATCTTTGGGCAACCATCGCACACGCGGTGAGCTGTGGTTTCCGATCAGATCGTTGCGCCCCGGCCGACGGCGGTGTGCAACAGTTACCAGATGCTCCTGGCCCTGCTGCGCCAGTTCGTCCGGCCGTACCAACGGCTGGTCGTCGCAGTGATGACGCTGCAATTGATCAGCACTCTGGCGTCGCTGTACCTGCCGACGGTGAACGCGACGATCATTGACGACGGCATCGCCAAGGGCGACACCGGCACCATCATCCGGCTTGGCGGGCTGATGTTCGCCGTCACCGCGCTGCAGGTGCTGTGCGCTGTCGGCGCGGTCTACTTCGGGTCGCGCACCGGGATGGGGTTGGGCCGCGATCTCCGCTCGGCGATGTTCCACCAAGTCACCACCTTCTCTGAGCACGAGACGTCCCGGTTCGGGGCACCAACGCTGCTCACCCGCACCACCAACGATGTCCGCCAGATCCAGTTCCTGGTTCAGATGGGCACCACCGTGCTGGTCGCCGCACCGATCATGTGTGCCGGTGGGATCGTGATGGCCATCCATCAGGACGCCGGCCTGTCGTGGCTACTGCTGGTCAGCGTCCCGGTACTGCTGGTGGCCAACTACTGGATCATCTCCAAGACGCTGCCGCTCTTTCGCAGCATGCAAAGTCTGATCGACCACATCAACCGGGTCATGCGCGAGCAGCTGTCCGGCGTGCGGGTGGTGCGGGCGTTCGCACGCGAACCGTTCGAGCGTCAGCGTTTCGACGCGGCCAACGTCGCGCTGTCCAACACCGCACAAGCCGCGGGAAATTGGCAGGCGCTGATGTTGCCGGTCACCACCCTGACCATCAACTGTTCCAGCGTGGCGCTGATCTGGTTCGGTGGCTTGCGCATCGACAGCGGTCACATGCAAGTCGGATCCCTGATCGCATTTCTGGTGTACTTCGCCCAGATCCTGATGGCCGTGGTGATGGCGACGATGACGGTGATGGTGCTGCCACGGGCCGCGGTGTGCGCCGAACGGATCACCGAGGTGCTGTTGACAGACCCGGCGGTGAAGAGCCCGCAGCATCCGGTGCGGCCATCGCCGGACAACCGCGGAATGGTTCGACTCGAGGGCGCGTCGTTTCGTTATCCTGGGGCGGATCGTGCTGTCCTGCAAGATATCTCGCTGACCACGCGGCCCGGCAGCACTACCGCCATCATCGGCAGCACCGGCTCGGGAAAATCAACCCTGGTGGCGCTGATCTGCCGGTTGTACGACGCGACCGCCGGAGCCGTGTTCGTCGACGGTGTCGACGTGCGGGACCGCGACATCGACGAGTTGTGGTCGGGCATCGGACTGGTGCCCCAACGGGGCTACCTGTTCTCCGGAACCGTGGCCGAGAACCTGCGCTACGGCAAGGTGGACGCGACCGAGGACGAGATGTGGGATGCGCTACGCGTCGCCGCTGCCGACGAATTCGTGCGGGCGCACGCCGACGGTCTGCAGATGCGCGTCGCACAGGGTGGCATCAATTTCTCCGGCGGCCAACGGCAGCGGTTGGCGATCGCGCGGGCGGTGATCCGCCATCCGGCGATCTACCTGTTCGACGACGCCTTCTCCGCACTCGATGTGCAGACCGATGCGCTGGTCCGCTCCAGGTTGACCGAGACGGCCGCAGACGCGACCGTGATCGTTGTCGCACAACGTATCTCGACCATCGTCGACGCCGACCAGGTGATCGTCGTCGAGGACGGGCGGGTGCTCGCTACCGGTACCCACGATTCGCTGCTCGCGCAGTCGCCCACCTACCGCGAATTCGCCGAATCGCAGTCACTGGACACCCAGGTGGGCGGCAAACGATGACCACCACGACGCGGCGGGCGCCCGCTCCCCCGGCAATGCGGCCGCGGGACTTCGGCGGCTCGGCGGTTCGCCTGGTGAAACTGCTTGCACCGCAACGACGAACGGCCATCGCGGTAATGGTGCTGAGCGTCGCGGGAACCGTCATCGGTACCGTGGTCCCGCGCATCCTGGGCCATGCCACCGATCTGTTGTTCAACGGCGTCATCGGCCGGCGATTGCCCGCGGGAATCACCAAGGACCAAGCCGTCGCCGCAGCGCGGGCCCACGGCGACAATGCCTTCGCCGACCTGCTGTCCGGGATGCATGTGATTCCCGGCCACGGTGTCGACTTCGGCGCGGTCGCCCGCACGCTGGCCGTGGCCCTCGGCATGTATCTGCTTGCCGCAGCGATGATCTACGCACAGGCCCGGCTGCTCAACGTGACCGTGCGGCGGACTCTGCAGGCACTGCGCACGCAAGTCGAAGACAAGATGCACCGGCTGCCATTGGCCTACTTCGACACCCGGCGGCGTGGTGAGGTACTCAGCCGAGTCACCAACGACATCGACAACCTGCAGACGTCGCTGTCGATGACGATCACTCAGTTACTCAGCGCGGTGCTGACCGTGGCGACGGTGCTGCTGATGATGGTGAGCATCTCCCCGCTGCTGACCGGGATCACCCTGTTGACCGTCCCCTTAACTGTGGTGGTGACGCGGGCGATCGCCCGGCGGTCGCAGCGGTTGTTCGTGGCGCAGTGGACGAATACCGGCCGGCTCAACGCTCACATCGAAGAGAGCTACAGCGGCTTCACTCTGGTCAGAACGTTCGGCCAGCGCGCCCGGACCGAAGACGAGTTCCGCCGGCTCAACAACGATATGTACGAGGCAAGTTTCGGCGCTCAGCTCATTTCAGGTCTGGTGGCACCGGCGACGACGTTCATCGGCAACCTCAGCTATGTCGCGGTGGCAGTGGTCGGAGGCGTGCAGGTGGCAACCGGGCAGATCACGGTGGGCAACATTCAGGCGTTCATCCAGTACGTGCGTCAGTTCAACGCGCCGCTGAATTCGGTGGCCTCGATGTACAACACGCTGCAGTCCGGAGTGGCCAGTGCGGAGCGGGTTTTCGAGTTGCTCGACGAGCCCGAGGAATCGCCGGACAGCCAGCGATCGCTGCCGTCACTCAACGGCGAAGGACGCACTGGACGAGTGGAGTTCGACCGGGTCGGCTTCGGCTATCAGCCTGGCACACCGGTGCTCGACGATCTGTCTTTCACCGCCGAGCCGGGTAGCACCGTGGCGATCGTCGGGTCGACCGGGGTGGGCAAGACGACGCTGGTGAACCTGCTGATGCGGTTCTACGACGTGGACTCCGGGCGGATTCTGATCGACGGCGTCGATATCGCTACGGTCAGCCGACATTCGCTGCGAAGCCGCATCGGGATGGTACTGCAGGACACCTGGCTGTTCAGCGGGACGATCGCACAGAACATCGCCTACGGACGACCCGACGCCACCGACGCCGAGGTGATCGAGGCGGCCACCGCGGCCTACGTGGACCGGTTCGTGCACACGCTGCCCGATGGATATCAGACTCAGGTCCGCGACGGCGGCAGCAACATCAGCGCCGGCGAGAAGCAGCTGATCACGATCGCACGCGCATTCCTGGCCCGCCCGCAACTGCTTATCCTCGATGAGGCGACCAGTTCGGTCGATACCCGTACCGAGCTGCTGATCGCCAAAGCCACCCATGAGCTACGCCGCGACCGAACGAGTTTCATTGTCGCTCATCGTCTTTCAACGATCCGCGATGCCGACGCCATTCTGGTGATGGAGGCCGGCAAGATCGTCGAGCAGGGCAACCACGGCGAGTTACTGGCCCGCAGGGGTGCCTACTACGCGATGACGCAGGCCTAGGGTTCGCCGAGTGTCGCCAGCCGTCATATCAGCGCCAGCTTCCGGCCACCCCCGATTTCGGAAATGTGACCGTATGCGATATCACCGCCGCAGAGCAGCCCGTGATATCGCCTGTGCTCACAAAACCGCAAAAGTACTAGACCCCAGGCACGAGACTCACGAGGCGGATGAGTCTGTTGAGGTTTGTCGACACTCTAAAGCTCAGGCCCTTCGGAGCGCAGGTCGTCCACGGTCGACATCGCATCACGCAACTTGGCCAGCCACTCTTCGGTGTGCTCACCGACCAGCTTGACCGACCAGGCCAGCGCGTCGGAGCGGGACCGTGCGACACCGGCGTCGACCAGGGTGTCGAGCACCTGTCGCTCCTGCTGCTTCAACCGGGTCATGACCGGAACCGCGATGTGGGTGAACAGGACCTGCTCGCCACCGACCTCGACGCCCCAGGAAACCTTGCGGCCGTAGCGGTTCTGCGCCTCGTCGGCGATGCTCATCCGCTCCGAGCGCGTCTCCTCGCGAAAGCGTGACGCCCGCCCGGCCGCGTGGGCTTCGCTTTCGTCCGTCGCGGAACCTTCGGGTTCGGGCAGCTTTCCGATGACGGTGATCTCTTCGCGGTCGACGACAACGGTCGGGTCACCGGCGAACCACGCGTCGGGCAGGCGCCCGGCGAACCAGTCCGCGGCGTCGCCGGCATCGGGTTGGCCAGCTTGCTGCCAGCCGCCGGGGCGGCCGTGCCGCCGCCCATGTCCATGATGTTGTTTCATGCTTACATGATTACAGCGTTACAATCCATGTCAAAGCAATTTCACTCCCCGCGAACACCTGATGGCTAGCTCTCGCCGCGCCGCGCGCGATACAGC
>NZ_JBAPMI010000019.1:0-6913 GCF_049278535.1 Mycobacterium sp.
AATGGCGCGTGCGAGCTGCTTGGCATCGATCCGCTCTACGTCGCCAACGAGGGCAAGTTCGTCGCCGTCGTCGCACCCGAAGAGGCCGACGCCGGACTGGCCGCGTTGCGGTCGCACCCGCTGGGCAGCGATGCGGCCGAGGTCGGCGAAATCGTTACCGAACCGGCGGAAAGCGTGGTGTTGCGTACCGGGTTCGGCGGTACCCGGATTGTCGACATGCTCGTCGGCGACCCGCTGCCGCGGATCTGTTGAGAGCGTGGCGATCGCAAGCGCGGCGAAGCCGGGCGCAGCGGGTCGTCACACGAGAGGAGGAGACGCTTATGTGTCTTGGAATTCCGGGTCGGATCGTTGAGATCACCGATCCCGCAAACTATTTGGCGAAGGTAGACGTCAGCGGCGTGCAGCGCACGATCAGCGTGCGGCTGCTGGAAAACGACATGCCCGAACCCGACGACTGGGTGCTGGTCCATGTCGGGTTCGCGATGGCCAAGATCGACGAGACCGAGGCGTTGCTGACCCTGGCCGCTGTCAAAAAGCTGGGCGAGGCCTATACCACCGAAGTCGAAGCTTTCGACTCGTCGGCGATTGTCTAAGGGGGACGACGATGAAATTCGTTGACGAGTTCCGCGATCCGGCGGCGGCCCGCAAGCTTTTGTCCGCCATCGAGCACTTGGCGGGAAGTGGCCCCGACCACTTCAAATTCATGGAGGTGTGCGGCGGGCACACGCACACCATTTACCGGCACGGCATCGAACATCTGCTGCCCGACAACGTCGAACTTGTCCACGGCCCCGGGTGTCCGGTCTGCGTCATCCCCATGGGCCGTATCGACGACGCGATGTGGCTGGCCGGCCAACCCGACGTGATCTTCACCTGTTTCGGCGACATGATGCGAGTGCCCGGCTCAAAAGGCAGTCTGCTGGACGCCAAGGCACGCGGCGCCGATGTCCGGTTCGTCTACTCCCCGCTCGACGCGCTCAAGATCGCCGTCGACAACCCCGAGAAGCACGTGGTGTTCTTCGCCATCGGCTTCGAGACCACCGCCCCGTCGACCGCTGTGACGCTGGTCCGTGCCCGCGACCTCGGCCTGCAGAATTTCAGTGTGTTCTGCAATCACGTCACCATCGTGCCGCCGATCAAGGCCATCCTGGAATCACCGGATCTACGGCTGTCCGGCTTCATCGGCCCCGGGCACGTCTCGACGGTGGTGGGCAACCGCCCATACCGCTTCGTGCCCGACGTTTACGGAAAGCCGTTGGTAGTGGCCGGATTCGAGCCACTGGACATTCTGGCCGCGGTCACCATGCTGCTACGCCAGATCCGCGAAGGCCGATGCGAGGTGGAGAACCAGTACAAACGCGTGGTGCCCGAAAACGGCAACCCGGCCGCACTGGCGCTGATGGGCTCGGTGTTCGCGTTGCGTCCGCACTTCGAATGGCGCGGGCTCGGATTCATCTCGCAGAGCGCGTTGCGGTTGCACGACGACTTCGCGGAATTCGACGCCGAACTGCGCTTCTCGATGCCCGGGGTGCGGGTCGCCGATCCTAAGGCATGCCAGTGCGGCGAGGTGCTCAAAGGCGTGCTCAAGCCTTGGGAATGCAAGGTTTTCGGCACTGCCTGCACCCCGGAGACCCCGATTGGCACCTGCATGGTGTCACCCGAGGGAGCCTGCGCGGCTTACTACAACTTCGGCCGCATGCATCGCGACGCCGTGAAGCTGGTGGGATCCCCCGGGCGGGCATGACGGTGGCTGTGCTGCCCCCGAGCGACCGCGGGCCGGAGATGTTCGCCCGCTACGCATATGCCCCGAACGCGCTGGGTTTTTGCGGCCCTGCGCTTGGCGCGACGTTGCGCGACGGGTCGATCGATGATGTGCGGCGGGCCGCGACGCAGTTTTCCGGCGCGTGGCCCTACTTGCAGGTGCTCGCGAAGATGACCGGCATCAGCGATCCCCTGGATTACCGGCTCGTCGAGTCGTACTGGCTCGGGGGCGGTATCGGTTCCGGGCTTGATCCCGATGACTTCGTCCGCGAGTTGCTCGCCATCATCGGTCCGAAGGCAAGCCGCTACTGGGGACATCTCACCGCCGATTTGGCGCACGAGGCCGCCGCAAACCACTGTTTTCACGTCTTCGGTGTCTATCCGTGGTCGCGGCTGCTGGGCCGGGGCCTCGACGAGCACCCGTTGAATGTGCTGGACAGTTGCCGGGTCACTTGGGGGACAGTGCTTTCCCGCGACGGCGATGGCGTTGAGGTGTCGTGTTGTCGGCTGGCATGGAACGGACACGCGCTGACCCTGTCCGAGCCGTCGGCATGCCGACTCGACGTGTGGGCCGATGGGTACAGCGCGATACCCGACGTGGCGGTCGGCGACGAGGTTGGGATCCACTGGGGCCGGCTGTGCGGTCGGTTACAACCCGACCAGATCCGTGCGCTGGCCGATAGCACCACCCGTCAGCTTCGCTCGACGAATCAACGGCTGGCGCACGTCTAGCGCCGCGGCCGGCCGGCCTCCCCCGGCCCGTCACCCTGACACTGCGGGCACAGTCCGTGCAGGGTGAGCCCGGCGCGCTCAGACAGCGTGAACGAACTGCCGGCCATCGCATGTTGCAGCGCAGAAGCCAGCCGCCCGGCGGGCACTTCGATGATCGCGCCGCAGCGTGTGCATACCGCGTGATGGTGTGGGTCGGCCGCCAGACCGTAGGTGGTTACCCCGCCCTCCAGCGTCAACGCGTGCAACACACCCTGGTCGACAAGCGTGGTCACGGTGCGGTAAATCGTCGCCAAGTCCGGCGGCTGGTCCTCGGCCGGCAGGCACTCGTGCAGCCGCTGGTCGATCTCGGCAACCGACAGATGACCGTGGATCGGCTCCAGCACTGCCAACACTGCTATCCGGGAGGCCATCCGGCGCAGCCCATGAGCGCGCAGTAGTTCCCCGATGCGCTCGGTGACGACCGGATCCAAAGCCGAGGGCCTGGCCACTCATCCAGTATCACGCAGCCGATCGTCGAATCGCACCCAATGACCGGATCGGATGCCTGTCAGACTGGACGTCGTGCCCGGTTCCATCTGCGATGTGCTACCCGCCGCGGCCGCGCTGCTTTCCGTTGACGGGGCGCACGACGCACTAGGAGTGACCGCACAGGTCGGTAGCGTGCGCCGCGTCGTAGTCGTTCTCGTCGACGGGATGGGCTGGCACCTGCTACCGAAACTGGCCGCCGACGCACCGCTGCTGGCGTCGGTGCTGGCCGGTGACACCGGCCGGCTTGACGAACTCGCCTGCACGTTCCCCTCCACCACACCGACCAGCCTGGCGTCGTTGGCTACCGGGGTCGCACCGGGCCAGCACGGGATTCTCGGTTTCACCGTCAAGCTGCCCGAGACCGATCAGGTGCTCAACCACATCTGGTGGCGCGACGAGCCGCCGGCCGGCCAATGGCAGCCCATCCCAACATGGTTCGAACGGCTGCGCTGGGCCGACGTCGGTGCTCGTGCTGTGCTGCCCGCGGCGTTTCTCGGCAGCGGCCTCACCGAGGCGGTATACCGCGGCGCCCAACTCCAGCCGGCGAGCAACGACGACGACTACGCCCAGCTCGTGGTCGACCAGCTACGCGCCGCGCCCGGATTCGTCTACGCGTACACCGCCGCGCTCGACACCGCGGCACACCTGTTCGGCGTCGATTCAGCCGAGTGGCACGCCGCCGCCGCGTACGTGGATGTGCTGCTCAGCCGGCTGGTCGAGGCGTTGCCACCGGATGCGGCCTTGCTGATCACCGCGGACCACGGCGGCTTGAACGTGCCGGAATCTCAGCGGATCGACCTTGACGCCGATTCGCGGTTGAGTGCCGGGGTGCGCGTCGTTGCCGGCGATCCGCGGGTGCGCTACCTGCACACCGAGCCGGGCGCGACTTCAGACGTGATCGCCGCTTGGAGCGAGCTCTTGGATGGGCGAGCTGACGTCCGCAGCCGCGACGACGCCGTCGCGGCCGGGCTGTTCGGATCGGTACGTCTCGACCACCTGCCGCGGATCGGCGATGTCGTCGTCAGCTGTCTTGGTGACACCGCGGTGCTGGCCAGCGCCCATGAGCCACCGGAAGTGGCTCAGCTCATCGGTTTCCACGGGGCGAGCGATCCGGTCGAGATGGCGATCCCGCTGATCACCTTCCAAGCGTGACCGAAGCGGTGCACCGTACCCGATTGCCCGGATTTTCACCTGCAAAATACTCGCAGAATTCCTGCGAATCATCTGCAAGACGTACGCCCGTGGGTTAGCGTCAATAGCGGCCGGGATTCATTTCCAGATGGGACGCGAGATGGCCGCTGACACACTCAGCAGGCAGCCCTCGTCGCAGTCTCGACTACGGAGGGCTTTAACGCCCGACGAGTGGCTGCGTCTGGGATCGATGTTCGCGATCATTATCGCACTGCACGTGATCGGTTGGGGCACACTGATGCTCGTCGTCGAGCCGGCACATTTGAGCATCGGGGACAAGGCGTTCGGTATCGGCATCGGCCTGACCGCCTACACACTGGGGTTGCGCCACGCATTCGACGCCGACCACATCGCCGCGATCGACAACACCACCCGCAAGCTGATGAACGACGGGCAGCGGCCGCTTGGCGTCGGCTTCTTCTTCTCGCTCGGCCACTCGTCGGTGGTGTTCGGGCTCGCACTGCTCATCGCGTTCGGGCTCAAGGCGATCGTTGGACCCGTCGAGCAGGACTCTTCGGCCCTGCATCACTACACCAGCCTGATCGGCACCAGCGTCTCGGGCGTGTTCTTGTACTTGATCGCCATCATCAACGTGGTCATTCTGGCCGGCATCCTGCGCGTGTTCAGGCAGATGCGCAGCGGCCACTACGACGAAACCGAGCTCGAAGCACAGCTGAACAATCGCGGACTGCTCAATCGGCTGCTCGGCCGCTTCACCAAATCGGTTAGCGCGTCGTGGCATATGTATCCGATCGGGGTGCTCTTCGGTTTGGGCTTTGACACCGCGACCGAAGTCGCGCTGCTGGTGCTGGCCGGCACCAGCGCCGCGGCCGGACTGCCGTGGTATGCCATCTTGTGCCTGCCGGTGTTGTTCACCGCGGGGATGTGTCTGTTGGACACCATCGACGGCTCGTTCATGAATTTCGCTTATGGCTGGGCCTTTTCGAATCCGGTTCGCAAGGTCTACTACAACATCACCATCACCGGTCTTTCGGTGGTCGTAGCGTTGCTCATCGGTACCGTCGAATTACTCGGACTGCTTGCCGAGCAGTTCGGCTGGACCGGCGGAGTCTGGCGCTGGCTGGGCGGCATCGATCTCAACGCCATTGGTTTTCTGATCGTCGGCCTGTTCGTGGTCACGTGGGCCGGCGCCTTGCTGATCTGGCGCTATGGGCGCATCGAGGAGAAGTGGACGGTGCAGGCCGAACGCGCCGCCTGAGACGCGTCAACGACAAGTCGGCTTGGGTTCACCCCAGGTCGCGATCACCACCGCGCCCGACCCGGCTGCGAAACCCAAGATCGTTACAGCCCTGAGCTGAATCGGTGGCTTTCGCCGCCGACACAAATCGATGACCGCAGATCTCCATCGGGTCCTCGTTGCGGTGCTTGCTGCTGCAATCAGCCAGCGCCGAACCATATTTCACGCACGTCCGCGCCTAGGACTTGCGTTGTCGTCGTGCGCCCTAATTCAAAGGAGAAACCCCATGTCGTTCGTATCCATCGTACCGGAGATGCTATCCAGCGCGGCGGACAACCTTCAATCCGTCGGCTTGAGACTTCAAGCGCAGAACACCGCAGCGGTGGTACCGACCGCCGGTCTGATCCCGCCCGCCGCTGACGAGGTATCCGCCTTGACAGCAATACAATTCGCCGCACATGCACACACGTACCAGGCGGTCAGTGCGCAGGCTGCCGCGATTCACCAGGCGTTCGTGACGATGCTGGCCGCCGGAGCCGACTCGTATGCCACCACCGAGACCGCCAACGCGGTTGCTACCGGATAAGAGGTGTCGCAATGGATTTCGCAACATTACCGCCAGAAGTCAACTCCGGGCTGATGTACGCCGGTCCAGGTTCCGGGCCGATCATCGCAGCGGCGGCGTCCTGGGACAGCCTGGCCACCGAAGTGTCCTCGGCGGCAGGTGATTACGGGTCGGTGGTCTCCGGTCTGGCCGCCGGTCCGTGGCGCGGCCCGGCATCGGTGGCCATGGCGGCCGCCGCCGCGCCATACGTGTCGTGGATGAACGCCACCGCCGCGCAAGCCGAACAGGCCGCCAACCAAGCCAAAGCGGCGGCCAGCGCCTACGAAACTGCGTTCACGGCGACGGTGCCCCCACCGGTCATCGTTGCCAACCGGACGTTGTTGGCCTCGCTGATCGCTACGAATATCCTCGGCCAGAACACTCCCGCGATCGCGACCACCGAAGCCCACTATGCCGAGATGTGGGCCCAAGATGCCGCGGCGATGTATGGCTACGCCGGATCTTCAGCGGCCGCATCGACATTGACGCCATTCGCCGCGCCACCCGCGACCACCGCGACCGCCGGAGACCTGGGCACGGAGACGCAGACGGCAGCGTCGCAGTTGGTGACTTCGGTCCCCGCTGCACTGCAAGGGCTCGCCTCGCCCGCGACGGCGACGGCGACGGGGTCAGGTCTCTCGGGCCTTCTGGATCTGTTGACCGGGAATTCGACGTCGACGACCGGGCTTTCCCGGCTGTTCAATGACCTGTTCTCGTCGAGTGGCCTGGGGCTCAATGACAACCTGTGGAACACCATGTTCTCGTCCGGGTTCTACATGCCCGGCAACTTCCTGGGCACCATGTCGGATTTCATCGGCCTGCAGAGCGCCGGTGCGGGCGCGTCTGCCGCCGGCGAGGCGGCGGATGGGGCGCTGGGAGCGGCTGCGGCAGACGGAGTC
>NZ_JBAPMI010000020.1:0-5252 GCF_049278535.1 Mycobacterium sp.
AACCGACCGCGAACTGCCGGTCATCCGCCTGCGAACCCAACTCAACCCCAAGCGATAGGTTCCAGGACGCCCACACCACAGCAGGTCAGTCGGTTCGTTCGTAACAACTAAGCCCTCTCAGCGCACCTTTAGCGACATCAGAGTGGCTGCAGCGCAACGCAGACCGCAACGTCGTCCTGAGTGAAATCGGTACTCAAAGTCGGTTGATTTCCAGGGCGCCGACCCAATGAGTACCTGTCTGGGTGTACTTGCTGGACGAGGGCGACAACCGGACCCCGGCGCCTGGTTCCGAATGTCGTGTAGCGCGCGCTTTTTTGAAGGGCAGGAAAATGAGTGTTTCGGGTGGCGACTTGCTGCGGCGACGGTGGATGGTGATCGTTGCCGCGTTCGTCGTGGCGATCACCGGTTTCGGCGTGTACCGACTGCACGGCATCTTCGGCTCCAATGACGTGGTGTCGTGGCCGCGAGCCGACTCGATAGAAAACTCCGACTTCAACCCCAAGCACGTCCTGTTCGAGGTCTTCGGTAGTTCCGGGGCGGTGGCGACGATCAACTACCTCGACGAACACGCTCAGCCCCAGCGTGTCGACGACGCGACGCTGCCCTGGTCGCACCTGTTGACGACCACTGATCCCACCCTGTTCGCCGACCTGCGCGCGCAGGGGGACGCGGACTCTCTTTCCTGCCGCATCACCGTCAATGGCGTCGTCAAGGACGAAAGGTCCACCAGCAACGTGAACGGCTACATTTCCTGCCTGGACAAGTCCGCGTGAGCGAGCACCGTATGCAGGTTGACCTCCCAGATTCGACCCCGGGGTCACCGGCGGCGCGCATGATCCGCCGCCTCTCAGCGCCCATCGCGGTGCTCTGGGTCGCCATCGCCGCGTTGACGAACGTCTTTGCCCCGCAGTTGGAGGTGGTCGGAGCGGCGCATGCGGTGGCGCAGAGCTCGCCGGACTCCCCGTCGCTGAAGGCGATGGGGCACATCGGGAAGGTCTTCGGCGAGTTTGATTCCGACAGCAACGCGATGATCGTCTTGGAAGGCGATCGACCCCTCGGCGCCGACGCCCACCGCTTCTACGACATCCTGGTCAAGAAGCTGTTGAAGGACACCCAGCACGTCGAGCACATCCAGGACTTCTGGGGCGATCCGCTCACCGCGGCCGGCTCGCAGAGCAAGGACGGCAAGGCCGCTCTGGTGCAGCTGTATCTGAGGGGCAATCAGGGCCAGGCGCTGTCCAACGAATCGGTCGACGCCATCCGCACGATCGTCGCCGACACGCCGGCACCGCCCGGGGTCAAGGCCTACGTCACCGGTGCTGCGCCACTGACCACCGACAGCTTCGAGGTCGGCAGCGACAGCACCGCGTTGGTCACTCTGCTCACCCTTGGCGTGATTGCGGTGATGTTGTTGATCGTCTACCGCTCACTGGTCACCATGCTTCTGGTGCTGGTGACCGTTCTGGTCGAATTGTCCGCTGCCCGTGGGGTCGTCGCCGTCCTCGCGAACTGGGGGCTGATCGGTCTGTCGACCTACACGACGAATCTGCTCACGCTGTTGGCGATCGCCGCGGGCACCGACTACGCGATCTTCGTCGTCGGGCGCTATCACGAAGCGCGCTCCAAGGGCGAGGACCGAGAAGCGGCGTACTACGACATGTTCCGCGGGACCATCCACGTCATCGTCGGTTCGGGGCTGACGATCGCTGGAGCGGTCGCCTGCCTGAGCTTTACCCGATTGCCCTACTTTCAGAGTCTGGGCGTGCCTGCCGCCATCGGAGTGCTGGTGGCGCTCGCGGCTGCGCTCACCTTAGGGCCGGCGGTGCTGGTGATCGCCAGCCACTTCGGGCTGATGGAGCCCAAGCGCGCGACGCGTACCCGCAGCTGGCGGCGCATCGGCACCGTGATCGTGCGCTGGCCCGGTCCCATTCTCGTCGTGTCGGTCGCACTCGCCCTGATTGGTCTGCTCGCCCTGCCGGGCTACAAGACCAGTTACGACGCGCGCCCCTATCTGCCGGCTTCGGCGCCGGCCGTGGTCGGGTACGCGGCTGCCGAACGCCACTTCTCCGAGGCCCGGCTCAATCCCGAGCTGTTGATGATCGAATCCGATCACGACATGCGAAACGCCGCTGACATGATCCTGCTCGAGCGGGTGGCCAAGGCGGTACTGCATACCGCTGGCATCGCCTTGGTGCAGTCGATCACCCGACCCCTGGGCACGCCAATCAGCCACAGCTCCATCCCGTTTCAGATCAGCGCCTCCAGCGCGAGCACCATCATGAACCTCAGCTACCAGCAGGCCAGGGCCCAGGACATTCTGAAACAGGTTGAGCAGACCTCCAAGTCGATCGACATCCTGCACCAACAGCTCGCCCTGCAACAGGCCAGCGCCGCCGCAACCGATGAACAGACCAAGGGGTTCCACGACACCGTAGACACGATCAATCACGTGCGCGACAATCTTGCCGACTTCGACGACTTCTTCCGGCCGCTGCGCAGCTACTTCTACTGGGAGAAACACTGTTTCGACATTCCGGCCTGTCAAGCATTGAGAGCGGTGTTCGACTCCCTCGACGGCATCAGCGAGCTGGCCGACCAGCTGGGGACGATCACCGCGAGTCTGGACAAACTCAACGCCCTCCAACCGCAGCTCGTCGCCCTGATCCCACCCCAGCTCGCCGTTCAAGAAGCCAACCGCGACCTGCTGCGCTCTAATTACGCCACCACCGCGGGCACCGATACGCAGTCCGCGGAGGCACTTAAGAACGCGACCGCGCTCGGCAAGGCGTTCGACGACGCCAAGAACGACGACTCCTTCTACCTGCCGCCGGACGCCTTCGACAACCCGGACTTCAAGCGTGGCTTGAAGTTGTTTATGTCACCCGACGGCCACGCGGTCCGTATCACCATCACCCACGGAGGCAATCCCGCGACACCGGAGGGGATCTCGCACGTCGACGCGATCCGCAACTCGGCGTTCGAAGCTCTCAAGGCCACTCCGTTGGCCGACGCTAAGGTCTACATCGCCGGCACCGCGGCGACCTATAAGGACATTGCGGACGGTGCCACCTTTGACCTGATGATCGCCGGGCTGGCTGCGCTGAGCCTGATTCTGCTGATCATGATCTTCGTCACCCGAAGTCTGGTCGCCGCGCTGGTCATCGTGGGTACGGTAGTGCTGTCGTTGGGCGCGTCCTTCGGATTGTCGGTCTTGGTGTGGCAGTACATCTTCGGTATCCAGTTGTATTGGGTGGTGCTCGCCATGGCGGTCATCCTGCTGTTGGCGGTAGGGGCCGATTACAACCTGCTACTGATCTCCCGGTTCAAGGAAGAGTTGGGTGCGGGCCTCAAGACCGGCACCATCCGCGCCATGGCCGGTACCGGTGGCGTCGTCACCGCGGCGGGCCTGGTGTTCGCCGCCACCATGTCCTCGTTCATCGTCAGCGACCTGGTGATGCTTGGCCAGGTCGGGACCACCATCGGCTTGGGTTTGCTGTTCGACACGTTGATAGTGCGGTCGTTCATGACGCCATCGATCGCGACCCTTCTCGGCCGCTGGTTCTGGTGGCCGCTGCACGTGCGACCCCGCCCAGCCAGCCACATGCTGCGCCCCTACGGACCCCGCACAGCCGTACGAGAACTCCTCGGCCGCGAACGCCAACCGGCGACCGCACCAGCGCAGAGCACCAACGAAACGGATGCCAACGGTCAGCGACCACGCGCACCCTTGGCAGGAGACCAGGCTCGGTAGTTATCAGCAGTTGAATAGCATTCTCGAACAAACGATTTGGCACTTCGTGTCACATCAGCCCTGTATCGGCCAGGCGTCACCGTGACGAAATCTCGCTCGGACGGAATGACAGTCCTCAGGTCGCGGCGAGCGGCGTGAACGGCTGACGGGGGCGGGCTGCAAAAGTGGACACGAACGTGAGACAATTCGGTGTGGACACAAATTGAGATAAACGCGCACCGGCACTGTTCTGGGTCGCGCTTCACGAACATGGCGCGGTAGTAGTTGTAGTAGAGGCGCGGCCGCGGCGGTAGTAGGCAGTGGGACTAGGGCAAACACGGCGGGTCGAGATAAGGCCGTTTTTGCTAGGTGGCCGTCATGGGGTGAAGGTGGCTAGTGCGGCGACGTGAATCTCGGCGTACGGCCGGATCGGCAAGCTGGCAAGCGCCTCCTTTAAGGCGTCTGCATCAGTGGCTGACCAGATGCCGATGTTTGCCCGAGTACCAGGCAACCGCCAGAGTTGCCGAATCACGCCCTGTGACAGCAGCTCTCGGCCCCTAGAGCGTTCGCGCTCGATGAGAGCTGCACGTTCGCCGTCGGGTAGCTCGGAGGCGCGGGCAAAGTCCACGCGAACCAGGAAGTCCATTTTTCTCATCATCCTTTCGGTGTTTCGACTGCGTTTGGCCAGTGGCCGGTTTTCGATCGGTCGGCGTGGCGTCTGTGGATGAGCACGATCTCTGCGTGACATGGGCCGCAAGCTAGCTCTCGAGCGCCGGTGCCCTTCGTTTAGCGCATTCACGGCTCAAACTGCTCCGCACCTAGTGCCGTGTCACCCCAGGTATCAAGCCGAGCGAAGCGGCATGCGCCCGGTCCAGAATCCGTGTGGGAACCAGTCCGCGTCGCAGTAGCCTCATCGCCGGAGAGCGCGTGTGCTAGTCGAGAACCGCGATCGCCTCCACCTCGACGAGGTGCTCAGGCTGGAACAACGCGGCGACACCAATCAAAGTGCCCGGCGGCAGGAACGTGGCGATACCGAGTTTCGCGCAGGCTCGGGCACGGCCCTCTTGCACTAAGGGCATCTTGTCCAGAGTCCAATCGGCCACATAGATGGTCAATTTGGCGACGTCGTCGAAGGAGCCGCCAATCTCGGCGAGTGCAGCGCCGACGTTGAGAAAACACTGCTCGACCTGCGCGGCGAGGTCGCCCTCGCCGACCAGCGCTCCGTCGGCGTCCCAGGCGACCTGCCCGGCCATGAACACGAGCTTGGAACCGGCAGCAATCGACACTTGGCGGTGAAAGTCGACCTTCGGCAGGGCACGCGGGTTCGTCAAAGTGATGGTCATCCAGACTCCTTATCGTGAGGGCTTGTGACGGCGAAATGCGTTGGCCGCCAGGACGTCGAGCACCGCGAATAGCCATGACCAGGCGGTGACATGGCGAGACCCCGAAACCCCTTGCTGTGCAGGGCCATCAGTTGCTGTAGACCCGGTCGGGGCGGATAAGCACCGCTGCCCGGCGCTGC
>NZ_JBAPMI010000021.1:0-2315 GCF_049278535.1 Mycobacterium sp.
AGGAGGTAGCGGCCGGTGTCGGGTGTCCGGCGGATTGTCTGCTCGGCGGCGCTGGTGCCGGTGAGTTTGGCTGCGTCGGTGTAGTTGATGCCGACCTGAAAGACCTGTGGTTCGGCGTCGAGGACCGCGGTCAGGCGGGTGATGTAGTTCTCGGGGGCGAAAAACCGCCAGCTTTCGCCCAGGTGCAGCCAGAACCGTCCGTCGATCCGAGCGTGGAGCAGCGCCAGTTGGGCAGCGGGCTTGTCGACGGATCTGCGACGGGCGAATTCGAGAAAACCGTAGCGCTGCTTCAGTTTTGCGCGGTCGGGGGCCGACAGGCCGGTGTCGAGCACCAGGAAGCGCGCAACCCGTGACACATCGAGGCAGCAGGTCAGAAACGAGTTGATGGTGCGCTCGGTGATCCGCGGGTCCGGCCCGGCGACCAGGGTGACGGTGACCTCGCCCTCACCGGGACAGGAGAGCAAGGACTGCACCAAGGCTTCGGGATAGGGTGCGGCGGCCTCGATCATGGCTGGCACCGAATAGTCGCGGTTGGCCGCAATCCGTTGCCGATCGGGGTCGGGGATGTCGGGCCGGTCCAGCAGGTGCCGGCACAGCGTGAACGCTTCGCCGTGCCTACCGACCCGGGATGCGCACACCGCCTGCTCATCGGTGGCGCGCCAGGCATAGACCTCCGCGCTGACAAATAACGTGTCCTCGTCTGGGAGCGGGATTTTGGCAGCCCTCTCGGCGAACAGGTACGCGAACTGGTAACGCTGCTCAACTCGATGTCGATACGCGACGGCGTACAGCGGCTCGGCGCGGGCCGGTCGAAACTGCCAGGCCTTGAGGTAGGCGTCCTCAACGTCCGGCCATGGCTCACCGAGGTTCGACATCGACACCGCGATCTGAAACATGGCGTGGTAGACCTCCTCGCCGGAGCCACCCATCTCAACCCGCCGCTCGTACCACTTGCGCGCATTTACGAAATCGCCCCGACCGCAATAGTTCTGGGCTAGGCGCAATACCGACCGCGCATCGTCGGGGTCGCATTCGACTCTGGCCAACAACCGATCGACGTCATTCGCCCATCGGTGCTGCAGGGCCAGCATCGCGCATCGGGGGTGTCGCGCGATGGAGTCCAGGAGTGCCGCGCGACCTTCTGGGCCAGGAACATTCGCGATCTCACTGAAAATCCAGTCAGCCATCCCGCCAATGAGCTCCTGGCGCGCGGGGTCACCGGCCGCCAGGTCGATCATCGCGTCGTACATCGCGGCATGCCCGCCACCTAGGGCCAGCCAGAACTTGGGAGGGTCTAGGACCCGGTTAAGCCACATACCTTGCGAGTGGCGGCGGTAGACGGACATCGTCTCCGGCAGCATGGCGATGTTGCCGCTGAATGCATGACGCACATGAAGGTAATGGTCCAGAGGCATGACATCCGCCGGGATGCGACTGTAGCTCGGGAGGCGGCGGTATACGGCCGAATTGGTCTGGATGAAGTTCCGCTTGATCAAGGCATCCAGGCTCAGGTCGTCACGCCAGCTGACCGGCGGGAAGTCCTCGTCTTCGACCCGGCCGTCTTCCCAGATCGTTCGCACGGGGTGGAAGCACACCGCGGCCTTTGGATGCCGGTCGAGGAACTCCACCTGTTTCCTCAGCTTCTGCGGATCGATCCAGTAGTCGTCTCCCTCACACAGCGCGATGTACGTGCCGCGAGCAGCAGACAGGGCGCCGACCAGATTCCTGTTGAGGCCGAGGTTTTTTGGCCTGAGGACCGGCCGAAACAGGTGCGGGTACCGGTCGACATACTCCTGAATGATCGCCCGCGTGGAATCGGTCGAGGCATCGTCGGCGACGATGATCTCCATCGGGAAGTCGATCTGCTGGGCGATAAAGCTGTCGAAAGCATCGCGGGCAAAATCTTCTTGGTTGTGGGTGGTCGTGACCACGCTCACCTTGGGTCGGTTTCGGGCAGGTGTCACTGCGAGCCTCGTTCGCTCGCGGTGAGAAGGATCCGTGCGCCATGACCGAGATGGCTTCGGGCAGTCGTCATTAGGAGTCCAGACCTGAGATGCAGAGCACTTCGTCGAGGCTGGCGTGGTCCAGCTTGTCGGGCGGGCGGCCACGCTTGACGGGCGGATGGCCGCTGGCCCGATCGAGTCGTGCGGTGTCGAACATGGCTGGGCCGGTGGCCATCGCTTCGGTCAGGAGGTAGCGGCCGGTGTCGGGTGTCCGGCGGATTGTCTGCTCGGCGGCGCTGGTGCCGGTGAGTTTGGCTGCGTCGGTGTAGTTGATGCCGACCTGAAAGACCTGTGGTTCGGCGTCGAGGACCG
>NZ_JBAPMI010000022.1:0-20139 GCF_049278535.1 Mycobacterium sp.
CATCCCGGCCGGCTGGAGCTTTTTGCTCGCACTTCGGTCTCGTGGCCTCGGATCAGTCTGGACGACAAAGCATTTTGCCAAGGAACAAGAGGTGGCCGAAGTACTGGGCATCCCGCCCACGGTCACACAGGCGGCGCTTTTTCCGGTTGCGTACACGATTGGCACTGACTTCCGGCCGGCCTCGCGACCGTCCGCGGAGACCATCACCTTCTGGGACAGCTGGGGAGAAAGCTGATGCAATCCTTCACCGTGCGATTCCACGTCGACGCTCCCCCGCGAAAGGTGTGGCGGGTGCTGCACCCTCCGGTGCCGCCGAACGCGTCAAAGCCACGGCTTCTCGAGTGGCCGACCGGCAGCATGGAAATCCTGAACGAAGGCGACGAAGCCGGTGAGGGCCTCGTCCGCACCTGTGTCTTCCCGGTGCCCAAGTACCTGCTGTCGGGCGGCAAAGGGCGCTCATGGGAGACCGTCACCGAGGCGACGATGGACAAGCTGTCGCGCTATGTGGCGATCGGCAAGCCGCTGTGGTCGCGCGCTGAGGGCTACCACGAACTCGAGGAACAGCCTGATGGCACCACCGTGCTCACGTTCCATGAGACGTATCACGCCTACAACCCGTTGCTGCGCCTCCTTCTCGAACGACCGGTGCACGCGAAGATTTCTCGCGACAACATCGAGACGTACGAGCACGCGCTCAGCTACGTCGGATCGGTCAAGCGACTGGCCTAGCCGGCTCCCCCGCCGACGGGTCATTGCGGCGTCCGGACGGACGCCTGGAAATCGTTTCTTAGCAAAGTATTAAACGCTGGAACAAGTGACCTTAGAGTAGGCAATTAGCGTCTCAAACAGGTTCGGGTCATCGTTGATCCCGATATTGCAGCAACAGTGTTTGAGAATGAGGGCGGTCTCATGAACGACTCGATGAGCACGGCAGCGTCGTTGGCCCCCCGGCACGCCCAGCTCCCCTTCGACTGCAACGGCGCCGCGGTGCGCGCGCAATGCCGTCATCTGGCAACCGTGGTGACGATCACCGGCGCGATCGACGCGAGCAACGTGGAACAGGTCATCGATTACGCGCAGCGGTTCAACCTGCCGGACAAGCCTTTTGTCCTTGACCTGTCCGGTCTGGACTCGTTCGCCACGCAAGCTCTGCGGCTTCTGCACCGAGTCGAGGCCGCCTGCGACGCCGCCGGGCTGGAATGGGCGCTGATCCCCAGCCAGGCAGTCGGCCTGACGTTGCTGGTGACCGGCGAGGACACCAGCTTCCCGACCGCTGCCACGGTGCACGAGGCGCTGCACTACTTCGCCGACGCCAACACCGCGCGTCGCCGCCTATTGCTGCCGCTGCTCACCAAAACCGCGTAGCCCGGTAATTGGGCTTCGGCGCTCATTTCGCAAAGTCCGTATGCTGCTCTTTGTGACGTCCAAGTCAACGGCTGCCGCCGCCATCGCGCTGATCGCGTTGGGTTGGGGTGTGTCCAATGGCCTGGCCAGCGCTGATCCTCCCGCGCCGGCTCCTTCCCCTGCGCCGGCACCTGCGCCACCGCCTGCGGCGCCGGCCGGCGGACCCAAGACGACGATCGACCACGACGGTATCTACAACGTGGGAACCGACATCGTCCCGGGCGTTTACACCTCGGCTGGTCCCGCCGGCAACGGCGTGTGCTACTGGAAGCGGCTCGGCGACGACGCCAAGCAGCCGCTCGACAACGCCATGAGTAAAAAACCGCAGATTGTGAAGATCGACCCGACGGACAAGACGTTCAAGACCGATGGCTGCCAGGCCTGGCAGAAGAATGACGCCGCGGTTCCGGATCCCGGCAAGTCACCGGGCGAGGCCGGGCTGTCGCTGGGGATCCTCAACTCATTGATCGGCGGCGGGTCCGCACCGGCTCCCGGCGCACAGCCACCGCCACCGCCTGCGCCGCCCAAGCCGTAATCCCGGGCAGCCGAACAACGTAGCGGGATGGAGACCGTCGAATACGCCGCCGGTCGGCACGCAGACCTGTTCGGGCAAACCTCGCAGCCCACGGTTCTGCTGTGGCATGGTCAACAGCCCGACGCGCGCTCTTCGGTACGGTCGCTCGCTGAGCTGATCGCCGACCACGGCGTAAGCGTCATCGCTCCCGACTGGAATTCCTACGCCCAGGACGGCGGCCGCGCCGACCTGCTGCGCTCCGTGCAATTTGCCCGTGCGCGGGTCGATCGCCCCGATGATCTGGTGCTCGTCGGCTGGTCTATGGGAGGGCTCGCCGCGGCGGGGCTGACGGTTCACGCGCAGCGGCTGAAGATGGCGTTCGCGCACACCGTCTGTCTTGCCGGCGCGTTCATGGTGCCCGACCCGATTTTCAACGCGCTCCCGGCGTCTCGGGTGAACGTTGGGGCACCCCGCTCCCCGTTCACCCTGTTGCACGGCGTCGCCGATCGCGTCATCCCGGTTTCGGTGGCGTACGACTTTGCGGCGACCTTGCGGCAGAACGACTGGCCGGTGCAGGTCGTCGAACTGCCGGCCGACCACGGGTCGATTGCCGGCGCGGCCTATGACCCAGTCGCGGGTGCGTATCACGCCGCGACGGACGCACAGTCGTTAGCCGTCGCCGCTGACGTCGCGGCCCGCATCGCCGACGCCGGCAGATCGGATCGCTGACTGAGACAGCCAGTCACGCAATTTCGCATACACCCGCGGATGGTTCAGCAGGTCGAAATGGTTCAAACCGGTCAGGGTCAGCCCCTGTTCGGGCGCGAATGGGATACGCCGCGACTTGCCAATGCCCGCAGCGCTTTTCGATCGCACCAAGTGGTCGCCGGCCAGCATTCCGAGCAGTGGCGGCGTCACTGTGGAGGACGCGTAGTGATAGGTCGCATGAGGGAGAAACGGCGCCTCGCGGCAACTGTCGCGTAGGAGTTCGTCCGGGTCGGCGTCGAACCAATCCTCATCGAGGCAGGCGCCGAAACGCAGATCCTTGACGCCGTCGCTGCGGGCATTCAAAAAGGCTGCGATTGACCGTGTTTCGGGCAACTTGGCGAGTGCCCAAGACGCGATGTTCACGCCTTTTTCAAGATCGGCGCCCAAATGCGGCGAGCCCAAGCACACCACCCGACTCAACGCGTCGGCCCAGGTGTGGTGCTGATCTGCGCCGTAGTGGCATGCGCTGCGCGCCACCAGTCCGCCCATCGAGTGGCCCACCAGCACGAGTTCGGTGATGGGAACGGCCAGTGGTCATGCAGCAGATCGAGTGGCCCCCTCACGAGTTCGGGTGAACAAATGTCAAAATGGCCTGACAGATTCCTCGGCTGGAAAACCCCACATATAGAGTCCGGTCTGAGCTGCCGGTTTGTTCACTCAGTATACAAGCGTTTACTGTATGCGCCAGATGTTGAGCTGACCAGGCACCACACGGATGCGAGCCCGACAATCGATAGGAGCGCTGATGGAGGCCACCTTTTCGCTGGAGTTGTCCGATGAAGTGGTGCAGGTCCGTGACTGGGTGCACGAGTTCGCCGAGTCGGTGATCAGGCCGGCGGCGGCGGAGTGGGACGAGCGGGAAGAAACCCCTTGGCCGATCATTCAAGAGGCCGCCAAAGTCGGGCTGTATACCCCAGACCTCTTTGCCCAAATGGCAGGCGAAGCCAGCGGGCTGGGTATGCCGACGGTCTTCGAAGAAATGTTCTGGGGTGACGCCGGGATCGCGTTGTCCATCATGGCCACCGGGCTCGCCGCGGCTGCACTGGCTGCCAACGGGACTCCGCAGCAGCTCGGCGAATGGCTGCCGCAGATGTTCGGCACCCCCGGCGATCCCAAGCTGGCTGCGTTCTGTTCCTCCGAGCCCGGCGCCGGCTCTGATGTCGGAGCTGTCCGGACCCGAGCGAAGTACGACGAAGCCGCCGACGAGTGGGTGCTCAACGGCACCAAGACGTGGGCGACGAACGGTGGAATTGCCAACGTCCACGTGGTGGTCGCATCGGTTGAGCCCGACCTGGGCACCCGGGGGCAGGCGACATTCATCGTGCCGCCCGACACCAAAGGCCTCTCCCAGGGCCAGAAGTTCAAGAAACATGGGATCAGGGCATCGCACACCGCCGAAGTGGTGCTCGACGACGTCCGCCTTCCCGGCGAACTGATCCTGGGCGGCCGAGAGAAATTCGAACGCCGGATCGCCAAGATCAAGGAAGGGCATCGCACCTCCAGCCAGGCGGCGATGATGACCTTCGAACGCACTCGTCCCACCGTGGGGGCCATGGCGCTGGGCATCGCCCGCGCCGCCTACGAGTACGCGCTCGAATACTCCGGCCAGCGCGAACAATTTGGCCGCAAAATTGCCGAGTTTCAGGCTGTCGCTTTCAAATTGGCCGACATGAAGAGCCGCATCGACGCGTCCCGGATGCTGGTCTGGCGCGCCAGCTGGATGCAGCGCAACAACAAACCGTTCACCTCAGCGGAAGGCTCGATGGCGAAGCTCTACGCCAGCGAGACAGCGGTGTACGTTACCGACGAAGCGATCCAAATCCTCGGCGGTAACGGTTACACGCGCGATTACCCGGTCGAGCGAATGCACCGGGATGCCAAGATCTTCACCATCTTTGAAGGAACCAGCGAGATTCAGCGATTGGTGATCGGCCGGGCGTTGACCGGTCTGCCCATTCGCTGACGAACGCCGTTAGTGCGCGGCGTTCGCCTCTTCGCCGGCGCCGTTCAGGGCTAGCGCGTCATCCCAGCCGTTCACGTGCTCCTCGACCGGCGGCAACTCAGGTTCGAATTCGCCTTCGTCGAGACCCGCCGCCACCCGAATTGCGGCAATCAACTGCTCGACCAGCGGTGTCTCCTGCGCGGTAGGCGTCGCACCTTCTTCGAGCTCGTCGGGAAGTTCGCGGCGAAGCCCGAACCCGTTGGCCGCCTCGTGCGCGGACAGCTTGGCGTGGGTGCGGGCGTTGTAAAGCTGTTGTCCCAGAGTCGATCCGGGCGCGTCGGCCGCGCGCTCCATCAGCTCGTCGTAGCGCCGCCGGACGTCACTGAGCGCCATCATGACAATGGGTGTGGGCCTGCTGTGGCTTGCCGCTTCGGTCAGTGCTGCGCGCAGTTTCCGCATACCGGACAGAACCACTTCGGCGCGCTTCTGGAACTTCTTGTCCTCGGGAAAAGGAAGCGAATCGATAGCGGCCCGGTACATATGCATCGCCGCCTCGGCGAGATTCAGTATGGTTTGCGCTTCACCTTCGTGCTGATCGAATTCGCCCATGACCCCTCAATCGATTGTCGTATTCAGCTCAGATCGTGACGGGCTGCCGCCAACTTCCATCCCGACAGCTGCATGGACGAGGGTATCGGTAACGGCGTCGGCCCGCATAGGGGTAGTGCGCGCACCTTCAGTAGGTAGTCCCGGCTGTGCGAGTGCCGGCGGACCCGGTTCCACGCGCTGGCCAGATCTCAGCCGAGGTGATTTACTATCATTGCTAAGATAGCGGCTGCGAATCTCAAAGGACGCGGTGAGCATCGACTACGTGCGGGACGGTCGCATCGTCACGATCACGATCAACCGACCCGAGACGCGCAATTCGCTCGACATGGAGCATTTCCACGATCTTGCCCACGCTTGGGCGGCCTTTCGCGATGACCCCGCCGCGTGGGTCGCCGTTATCACCGGAGTTTGTCACGATTTCTGTACCGGAGCCGATCTCAAGAAATTCATTCCCGAGTTGACCGGCGACTTACCGCAGCCCGAGGGATGGAACAAAAGCGACGCTATTCACGCTGTCCTGCACCAGTTTCCGATCTACAAGCCGATCGTGGCCGCCGTCAACGGTGTCTGCGTGGCGGGCGGGTTCGAGATGTTGACCTCCACTGATATTCGCGTCGCCGTGCCCCAGGCGCGATTCGCCGTGATGGAGCCCAAGCGCGGATTGTTTGCCGGCGGCGGCAGTACTGTGCGGTTGCCTCGCCAGTTGCCCTACGCGTTGGCGATGGAGTTGTTGTTGACCGCGGACATGGTCGACGCCGACCGCGCGCTCGCGATGGGGCTGATCAACCAAGTGGTGCCCGACGACCAGTTGATGAATACCGCCTATGAGTACGCCGAGCGCATCGCGGTCAATGCGCCGCTTGCCGTATCGGCGACAAAGCAGTCGGCTGTCGAGGGCCTGTCGCTTGATCTGCAGTCTGCCTATGCCAACGAAACCCTGCATAGCGACCGCATTTTCGCGACCGAGGACGCTAAGGAAGGCCCGCGTGCCTTTGCCGAAAAGCGACCTCCGAAATGGCAGGGGCGCTGATCGCCCTCAGTTCAGACCGTAGAAACGCTGCGCGTTGAGCCCGCCGATTTTCGCGCGTGTGTTTTCGCTGATGTCCGGGCGCGTGCGCAGATGTTTGGTGCTTTCGGGCCACTCGCCGTCCCAGTGCGGGTAATCGCTGGCGAACATGATGAAGTCGTCGCCGAGCACGTCGATGACTCCGGGCAGGATCGGCTCCTCCGGCTCGCAGGTCACGAAGATGTTGCCGGCCTGCACGTACTCCTGCGGATCACGTTGCCAGCCACGTTCAACCCAATCGCCGCGCTTTTCGAAATGCTCGTGCAGGCGGTCGATGAAGAACGGCACCCAGCCCACGCCCGCCTCGAGGAAGGCCACGCGCAATCCGGGATGCCGATCGAAAACGCCGCCGGAGACCATCGCGGTCATCGCCGTCATCTGGTCGAACGGAAAGCTGATGCAGTGCACCTGGATGTAGTTGGTGAACCGGTCGACACCGATCTTCGGCAGATGGATACCGGGTGCGCCGTGAATGCCCAGCGGCATCCCGAGTTCGACCGCGGCGGCGTAAAACGGGTCGAGGTCTGGGTGGTCGAGGTTGCGCGTCTTGAGTGCCGGCGGGACGAGGGTGGCCACCAGCCCGAGCCCTTTGGCCTCTCGCATGACGTCGATCGCCGCCTGTCCATGCTCGACCGGGGCCACCGCCACGCCGCGCAATCGGCCGCCCGCCGGGGCGCAGAAATCCGCGATCCACTGGTTGTAGTGGCGCGCGAACCCGGCGGCGAATTCGGGATCCTCGAGGCTGGGCGTGCACAGTCCCATACTGGGATACAGCACCATGGTGTCGATGTGGTCGCGGTCGGCGTCGCCGAGCACGCCCTCGACCGACCGGCAGTTGATATCGGAGGCCTTGCTGATCCCGTGCTCGGGTGGGCATCCGGCGCCCGGGCCGGTGTCTTCCGGATAGTTGCGGCCTTCGATGACCAACCTGGGTCTGCCGTCGGCGCTGGCCGTGACCCGGTCCGGCCAGCGCTTCATGGCCTCGATGGCGAACGATGGGTTTTCCGCGACGTGCCCGTCGGCATCGATGATGTGCATGACTCGCTCCCGTCGGATCCACGGTGTTGTATGCAGCGTGCACCACCGACGGCGTCATCGCTCCCGAAACGCCGGCCAAACAATCCGTGCCGGCCGTCCCAACGTGAATCGAGCGCGGCCGTCCATGTAACACTGCGGTAATGGCTTATTCGATTGCTCGGCCCAAGCTGGAGGGCAACATTGCGGTCGGTGCTGACCGGCAGCTGGGGTTTGCCGAATTCGGCGACCCGCAAGGGCGCGCGATGTTCTGGCTGCACGGCACCCCCGGCGCCCGCCGGCAGATTCCGGCCGAGGCTCGCGTGTACGCCGAGGACAACCACATCCGCCTGATCGGCATCGACCGACCCGGCATCGGGGCGTCCACCCCGCATCAGTACGAGAACGTCCTCGCTTTCGCCGATGACCTACGCACCGTCGCGGACATCTTGGGCATCGACAAGATGGCGGTGATCGGTCTGTCCGGCGGCGGCCCCTACACGTTGGGATGTGCGGCGGCGCTGCCCGATCGTGTCGTTGCGGTCGGGGTGCTGGGCGGCGTGGCGCCCACCGTCGGCCCAGAAGCGATCAGCGGCGGACTGATGTCACTCGGATCGACGGTGGCGCCGCTGCTTGCGGTGGCCGGATTCCCGATCCGGTGGGCGGCGGTCGGTTTCATCCGTCTGCTGAAGCCGGTCGCCGAGCCCGCGCTGTATCTCTACGCGCGGGTGTCGCCCGAGGGCGATCGGCGGCTGCTGGTGCGGCCGGAATTCAAGGCGATGTTCCTCGACGATCTGCTCAACGGTTCCCGCAAACAGTTGTCGGCCCCGTTCGCCGACGTCATCGTGTTCGCCCGGGATTGGGGCTTCCGGCTCGACCAGGTGAAGATCCCGGTCCGCTGGTGGCATGGCGACCGCGACCACATCGTGCCGTTCGCGCATGGTGAGCATGTCGTCAGCCGGCTGCCCGATGCGGAGCTGTACACGCTGCCCGGGGAGAGTCATCTCGCCGGCCTCGGTTTCGCCGAGGAGATTCTGCGCACGATGGTCGAACTCTGGGACAGCATCGACAAGAAGTGATTTCGCCCGTGCGGACCACACCGTCGGGTTCGATGTGATAAACGGTGCGAGTGCCTGGAAAGCCGCCGCTCACCAAGGATCAACGCAATTCGTTCATCGCCGCCCTGCTGGGCTGGACGATGGATGCCTTCGACTACTTCCTCGTCGTCCTGGTCTACGCCGACATCGCGAAGACCTTCCACCACACCAGAACCGAAGTCGCGTTTCTGACGACGGCCACCCTGGTGATGCGGCCGGTCGGCGCCTTGCTGTTCGGGCTGTGGGCAGACCGGGTAGGCCGTCGCCTGCCGCTGATGGTCGACGTGGCGTTCTACTCGGTGGTCGGTTTCCTGTGCGCATTCGCGCCCAATTTCACCGTGCTTGTCATCCTGCGACTGCTCTACGGCATAGGCATGGGCGGCGAATGGGGTTTGGGTGCGGCGCTTGCGATGGAGAAGGTTCCCGTGGAGCGGCGGGGGTTCTTTTCCGGTCTGCTCCAGGAGGGCTATGCGTTCGGCTATCTGCTCGCGACAGTGACGTCGCTGTTGGTGATGGACCGGCTCGGGCTGTCCTGGCGCTGGCTGTTCGGGCTGAGCATCATCCCGGCGCTGATCAGCTTGATCATCCGGTACCGGGTGCAGGAATCCGAGGTCTGGGTAGCCGAGCAGGATCGAATGCGGTTGACCCGCACCAGGATCCGCGACGTGCTGCGCGAAGCTGCCGTCATCCGGCGGTTCATCTATCTGGTGCTGTTGATGACTGCTTTCAATTGGATGAGTCACGGCACCCAAGACGTGTATCCGACTTTTCTGTCGGCCACCCACGACGGCGGCGCCGGGCTCTCGCACGCGAGCGCCAAGTGGATCGTGGTGATCTACAACGTCGGCGCGATTATCGGCGGACTGATCTTCGGCTCATTGTCCCAGCGGTTTGGCCGTCGCCACACCGTGTTGTTCTGCGCGGTACTGGGGCTGCCGATCGTGCCACTATTCGCCTATTCGCATACCGCCGCGATGCTGTGCCTTGGCTCGTTTTTGATGCAGTTCGCCGTGCAAGGCGCCTGGGGCGTCATACCCGCGCACCTGACCGAGATGTCACCGGATGCTATCCGCGGCTTCTATCCCGGTGTCACTTATCAGCTCGGTAATCTGTTGGCGGCCTTCAATTTGCCGATCCAGGAGCGCCTGGCCGCCACCCACGGCTATCCGTTCGCTTTGGCGGCGACGATCGGGCCCGTCCTGATCGCCGTCGCGGTTTTGACGGCGATTGGCAGGGACGCCACCGGAATTCGCTTCGGAACCCCGCAAAGCAGCGCGATCGCCGATTAGCTGCGTGGCGTGGCTCCGCTGAGCGCTTGCCGCAGCAGATGCATCGCCACCGTGATCGACCGCTCCCGGACGTCGCTACGGTTGCCGGGCAGCCGCAGCGTGCGGGTCGACGACTCGCCGTCGGCCAGCGCCACGGTGAAACAGACCGTCCCGACCGGCTTTTCCTCGGTTCCCCCACCGGGCCCGGCGATCCCGGTGATCGCCACCGCGGTGTCAGCATTGAAGCGGTTCAGCGCACCGGCGGCCATCGCCTCGGCAACCGGCTCCGATACCGCTCCGTGTGCCTCGATGAGTGCCGGGTCCACCCCGAGCAGGTCGGTTTTCGCATCGTTGGCGTAGGTGACCAGCCCGCCGGCGAGGTAGGCCGACGAACCGGGCCGGTCGGTCAGGCGTGCCGCCAGCAGTCCCCCGGTGCACGACTCTGCTGTGGCGATCCGGCGCCCGGCCAGCAGCTGTGCGACTTGGTCATCCACCTGTGCGCCGTCCTCGGAGAAGATGTGCTGGCCGTGCCGGGCGCGAAGTAGTTCGGTCAGCTGCCGGTAGGTGTCCGCGGCGTCAGGTTCGTAGCGGGTGACCATCTCGATCTCCGCGCGCCGCAGACACGTGGTGATCTCCAGCGAGTCGAAGTCGGGCACCTCGTGCTCCGCTTCGCGAAGAGTCTCGGCCAGGCCGGATTCCGGCAGCCCGAACATTCTGATGGTGTCTTGGCGATAGACCGTCCGACCGGCGATGGCTTCTTGAACGGCGGGTATCTGCGCTGCGGTCTTCCACATCGGCTGTAGTTCGCGGGGCGGGCCCGGCAGGACGACAACCGTCGGCTTGCCGGGAACGACCACGCCGGGCGCGGTTCCCACCGGGTCCATCACCACGGCGCCGACCGGGACCATGGCTTGCTTGCGATTGGCGGCGCGCACCGCGTCGAAATCGCCGCCCCCGATGCGCGACATCAACTTTTTCAAGATCTCCGCGATCGTGTTTTCCAGGTCGGTGTCCAGCACCAGTTCGCGGCCGCAATACCGCGCGACGGTGGCGACGGTCATGTCGTCGGCGGTCGGTCCCAGCCCGCCGCTGGTGACGATCAGGTCTACACCTTCGTCGGCCATGAACCGGAGCTGCGCTTCGATGTCGGCGGCACGGTCGCCGCAGATGGTGATGTGGGCGAGCTCGACGCCGAGGTCGAGAAGCCGATCGGCCAGCCATGGACCGTTGAGGTCGGCGACCCGGCCGGTCAAAACCTCGGTGCCGGTGACGACGATTCCCGCGCGTGCGCTCACCGCTACGACATTAGGCGTGCCGCGTCGTCAGGCTTCCCCGGGCCGCGAGGACAGGTGGCGTTCCACTGATTCCGTCTTGCTGGTCATCGCGTCCGTGACACCCGATCGCCAGTCAGCCTTGATCACCACGCTGACCCGGGTGGCGCGGGCCGCGACGGCTTCCACGGCGCGCTCCACGACGGCCATCACCTCGGCCCAGCTGTCGCCTTCGATCACGGTGAACATCGAATCGGTCTGGTTGGGCAACCCGGATTCCCGAACCACCCGGACTGCTTCGGCGACTAGCTCACCGACACCCTCGCCTACGCCGAGCGGTGTTACCGAGAAAGCGACCAGTACTGACACCTGCCGAGCGTACCCACGATGTCGGGCGGTTTCACTCATGGCAGCATCGGGACATGCGGGTTCTGGTGCAACGAGTCGCGTCGGCAACGGTGTCGGTGGACGGCCAGGTCGTCGGCTCGCTTCGGCCGGACAGCCAGGGCCTGCTGGCATTCGTCGGGGTGACGCATGGTGATGACACCGACAAAGCCCGACGGCTCGCCGAAAAGCTCTGGCAGCTAAGGATTCTCGACGATGACCGGTCAGCGTCGGACATCAAGGCGCCGATCATGGTGATCAGCCAGTTCACGCTGTACGCCGACACCGCCAAAGGCCGGCGGCCGTCGTGGAACGCCGCCGCCCCCGGTGCAGTCGCCGAGCCGCTGGTGGAAGCCTTCGTGCAGGCGCTGCGAGACATGAGCGCCGATGTGCAGACCGGAATATTCGGTGCCGACATGCAGGTCGAGCTGGTCAACGACGGCCCGGTAACCGTCTTGCTGGAGCTGTAACGAGAGAGGGAGTTTCCATGAGCGACAAGTGGGCTCGAGACCGCCTCGACGACGACACCTGGGACATCGTCAGCAGTGTTGGATACACCGCACTGCTGGTCGCGGGATGGCGCGCTCTTCACGCGGCGGGCGAAGACCCGCTGGCGCGAGACGGCTACGCGAAGCATTTCATCGCGGCTTCCGGGGACCCGTTTTTGAACCGGGCCCTCGCGGACCCGGCCAGCTCCGACGGTGCGGCGGCCTTCCCGCGGCTGTACGGAGTGCAGACCCGATTCTTCGACGAGTTCTTTTCCGCCACCGCAGAGCAGGGTATCCGCCAGGCCGTGATCGTGGCGGCAGGCCTCGATTCCCGCGCCTATCGCCTTGAATGGGCCAGCAGTACCACGGTATTCGAGATCGACCAGCCGAAAGTCCTCGAGTTCAAGGGGCGGGTGCTGGCCGAGAATGCCGCAGAACCCGCGGCGCATCGGCGTGACGTCGCGGCGGATCTACGCGACGACTGGTCCATACCGCTGCGTGCGTCCGGCTTCGACGCGGGCCTCGCCAGCGCGTGGTCGGTCGAAGGGATCCTGCCGTACTTGACCGGTGACGCCCAGGACACGTTATTCGGCCGAATCACCGAGCTTTCGGCGCCGGGCAGCCGGCTCGCGATCGGTGCGCTGGGTTCGTGCCTCGACCAGGACAGGCTGGCGGCTCTAGAAGACACCTACCCCGGCCTCAACCTGTCCGGTGACGTCGACTTCTCCACGTTGACGTACGACGACACGACGAAAACGAAACCCGCACAATGGCTCGCCGACCACGGCTGGGCGGTTGATCCCGTTCGCACCAACCCGGAGCTGCAACGCGAGTATGGCCGGGTCCCGCCTCAGGTCGACCTGGACCTCGACGAGATCATGCACTCCGAGTACGTCAGTGCGACGCGTTAGTGCACCACGACGTATGTGTTCCCCCGGCCGACGCGTTCCCACAGCACGCCGCCCGCGGCGGTCACGCCCGCCTGGATCAGATCGCGCTTGAGGATCTTGGTGGTCGCGGTTGTCGGAAGCTCATCGTTGATCCGCACGAACCGGGGCCAGGCTTTCGGTGACAGGTCGGATTGGGCGTGGAGGAATTTCTCGAATTCGGCCGGAGTGAACGACTGCCCGTCATTGAGCACGATCGCGGCCATCACCTGGTCACCGACCGTATCCCGAATCCCGTACACCGCAACCTGATTGATCGGGGCAAACCGCTGCAGAATCCGCTCGATAGGTGCGGCGGCCAAGTTCTCGCCGTCGACGCGCAGCCAATCCGCCGTGCGACCGGCCAGATAGATCCAACCGTCGGTGTCCCGATACGCCAGATCGCCCGACCAGTACATGCCATGGCGCATCCGCTCGCTGGTGGCTGCGGGATCGTTGTAGTAGCCGGCGAACGGGCCGGAGCCTTTGGTGTTGACCAGTTCGCCGACCGCCTCGTCGAAATTGGCCAGGGCGCCGTGCTCGTCGAAAACCGCAGGTGCGCATTCGGTTACGGTCTGTGAATCGTAAATGGCGACACCGGGATATCCCTTGCCGATGGAGCCGGCCGGGGTGCCGTCCTCGCGGGTGATGATCACCGCGAACTCGCTGGATCCGAAGCTGTCCACCACCCGGCAGCCGAAACGCCGGGCGAACTCGTCGATGTCGCGGTCGCTCGCTTCGTTGCCGAATGCGATGCGCAGGGTGTTGTCCGCGTCGTCGGGAAGCTCGGGGGTGGCCAGCAGCAGGGCCAGCGGCTTGCCGACATAGTTGAGATATGTGACGCCGTAGCGGCGGACATCGGCCAGGAATCTCGACGTCGAGAATCGTGCCGGAACCATGGTCGCTCCACTGCCGACTGCCACGGCCCACCCGGCGGCGACACCATTGGAATGGAACAGCGGCATCGCTAAGTAGCACACGTCGTCCGCGGTGACGTCGTACTGCCCAATCAGGCTGGCGCCGCACATGATCGCCATTACGTGCGAGAAACGCACCGCCTTGGGGTCGCCGCTGGTTCCTGAGGTGAAGATCATCATCAGGGTGTCATCGAAGCCGACTTCGCGGTATGGGGCCAGAGGCGGCGCGTCCGCGACCGCGTCGACGTAATGTGGCGACGCCACCTCCAGCACGGTGATGTCGTGCAGGTCCAAGCCGTCCAGCAAAGCCAGATGGTCTGCATCGACTAGCAGCAGTTGGCAATCCGCCCGCCGGATATCCGTTGCCAACCCCGCACCGCGCCGCGTGGTGTTGATGCCGCACAACACATAACCACCCAGCGCGGCTGCCGCCATCGAGCGCAGCATCGCCGGTGAATTAGCCAGCAAAGCACCGACATGCAACGGGCGTGAAGTGTCGGCGAGCCCGATCAGTGCCGACGCCTCGCCCGCGGCCTCGGCGAGATGCTCACGCCAGGTCCAGGTCTGCTCGCCGTAGGCCACCGCAGGAGTGCCGTCGTGCATGCGGGACCGCAGCAGCTGTTGCACGGTCTCAAACATGCTCGGGCTCCGGCCGATACCGCAGCAACGTGACTCCGGTGTCGGGAATGTCGCAGAACACCGGGCTGACCCGCATCCCTATCCGCACGTCGGCGGGGTCCACGTCGACCAGTTCGGTGCTGAATCGCGGCCCGGCGTCCCATTCGACGACGGCGAGGATCTGAGGTACCGCATCCGCCCACGGTGGGCCGGTGGGACGGCGCGCCACCGTGAAGGTGTAAACCGATCCGGCCCCGTCGATTTCGCGCCATTGCAGGTCGTCGGCCAGAGTGCCCGGCGCCAGCGTGCGCGGATAGAACACGTAGCGCTGCAACGACGGCGAATACTGCACCAGGATGCGGCGTTCGGTGAGGGCTTGCCAGAACGGCGCCGACACCGGGGTGGGCTCGGGAAGTGGTGTCACTTCGGTCATCTCAGTCACCACCCAGCACCAGCGCGACTTGTTCACTCATGATGCCGCCCGTGCCGCTGACGAATGCGTGATTGCAGTCGGCGACCTGCGCCGGGGCTCGGCCCATCACCTGACGGGCGGCGTCGACGACATGGTGCATGCCTCCGGCCATGCCGGCCTGCCCGAATGAGAGCTGCCCGCCCGCGGTGTTGAGCGGAAAGTCGCCCGCAAACGTGAGGTCGCGCTGGTTAACCCAGGCCATGCCTTCGCCTTTGCCGCAAAAGCCGGCGTCCTCGAGAGTCATCAAGACGGTGATGGTGTAGCAGTCATACAGCGATGCCACGTCGATGGCCTGCGGGGTTATACCTGCCATCGCGAAGGCACGTTGGGCGGCGCGGGCTATCGGCGTCGTCATCAAGTCATCGGCGTACGTCGCCGTCTTGAAGGCGATGTGCTCGCCGAATCCCTTGATCCACACCGGACGGTGACGGGCGCGGCGGGCGATGTCGGCGCCGGCGACTAAAACACCCACCCCGCCCTGCACCCGCATCACGGTCTCCAGCATGTGGATCGGATCGGCGATCATCGGGCTGGCCAGGACGTCGTCGACGGTAATGGGCGTGCCGTGGAACGCCGCACCGGGGTGGGCGCACGCATTCGTACGTTGGTCGACCGCGATCTTCGCCAGAGCCGTTGGGTCGTAACCGAAAAGAGCGGCGTACCGCTGCGCGATCTGGGCATACGGCCCGTTCTGGCCGACGTTGCCGTAAGGGATTTCGAACTCGGCCTGCGGCGAGCCGTACTTGTTGCTGGACGCCCCGTGCCATCCCGGCGGTGACGGTGGGTGGCGAGTCGACGTCGGCAATATCGCGGATCCGGGCACTACGGCCAGAACCGCGTCGCACAGCCCGAACTCGACGGCCGCCGCGGCACGCCACACCATCCCGGCCGAGGTTGCGCCACCGAGGTCGACGCGTTCACCGAAATTCACCGGCAAACCCAGATATTCAGACAGCGTGGCGGGAGCGAACATGTCCGATTCCGCCAAGCCATGGCAGATCAGACCGTTGACCACCGCGGCCTCCACACCGGCGTCGTCGACGACCATCTTGGCCAACAAGGCGTACTGGTCGAGGGTGAACAACGGTGGGCGGGTCTGCTTACGCTCGGCGGGCAGTTCGGCGATCCCGATGATTGCCGCTTCGCCGCGCAGGCCCGTCACGGCTGAACTCCGCGCAGCGGCAGCGCAACCGTGGCGGTGCCCGGCATCAGCACGGTGTCGTCGCGGCGCCCGGAGATTTCCAGGTCGACCAGTCCGACGTTGTTAGCCAACCGTTTTCCGGTCACGGATCCGCCGAAGCTGAGCTGCTCACCGGCGATGGCGACCGCGCGGTTCTGCACCGAGTACTCGATCAGCCGGCCATGCCCGCCGATCCAGTCGGTGATAGCGCGGGCCAGCAGCGCGGCCTGCAAGGGGCCCTGCACGACGACATCGTCGTAACCCTCGACCGTTCGTGCCCAGTCTTTGTCGTAGTGGATCCGATGACCGTTGTACGTGGCGGCGCTGAAGAAGAACAACTGTGTTTCGTCGACGGTCACCGTGAGCGCCGGAAGAGCGTCACCCGGGTGGACGTCGTCGTAGAAGATCTGCTCGCGGGCCACCGTGCTCCTAGGGTCGGGCGATCATCGATGTGGTTGCCTCAGCGACCAATTCACTGTGCTGGTTGTGGTACACGGTTCGCCAGGTGACCAGAACGAACCTGCCGGAGCGGCCCTGCTTCTCCACGATCGAGTCGATCGTTCGCACCATCTCGATCTCATCGCGGTGATAGGCCGGGCCGTGAAATGTCGTGCCCTCCCCGCCGGCCATCCGTTTGGGGGCGTGCGGGAAGGCGAGGCTGCCGGACACCGCTCCGGAGGAGCCGTCCTCCCGTAATCCGTCCAGCGGCGTGACCCCCAAGATGGCGTATTGCAGATACAGCGGTGGGCAGATGATGTCGCGATAGCCGTGTGCCCGAGCGTATTCGGGGTCGAACCACAATGGGTTGTGGTCGCCGACCGCCGCGGCCCAACGTTGCCAATCGCGCCGGTTGATTTCGCCGGACGCGGTGGCAGCCACCGTTCCCACTCGTGACGCCGACTCGGCGTCGACCAGACTCTGCTCGCTCACGCCTCTTCCTCCAACCAAGTTGATGCGATGTCCGCCCCGCCACCCAGTGTCGACAGCACCCGGGCACGCTCGGAGAACAAGTGCAAATCGGTCTCCACCACATAACCCATGCCGCCGTGCAACTGGTGCGCATCCAGCGTGATCAGTTTCGCCGCCGTTGCCGCATGCATCCGGGCAATCGCCGTCTGCCGGGTGGCGGTCTGGCCCTGCCCGATCCAGAACACCGCGGAGTGAGCGGCAAGTCGGGCCGCAGCCAGTGCGATGTGCATATTCGCCACCAGATGCTGTGCCGCCTGAAATGACGCGATCGGGCGGCCGAACTGCTTGCGCGACTTTGTGTAGTCGACGGTCCGCTGCAAGACGGCATCGCCGACTCCGACCAGATCCAGCGACAGCAACGCAACCGCGGCGTTGGCAACCCGGCGAAGGTCCTCGTCGGCCAGGCCTGTGCCGTCGGGGCCGGCCAGCACGGCCGCCGGGTCAATCACCTCGACCTCGTCGAACCCGATCCGGAAGGCGCGGTGCCCGCCCATCAACCGCAGCGGCTCGATCCACAGGCCCGCAGCGGCCAACGGCACGACGAACGCCATGACCCGCTCCCCCGCCGCGGCCGCGGACACGACGAGGTGATCGGCGAGGTCCGCGTCCGCGACGAAATCGACTGCGCCGCTGAGCCGCCAACCGCCCCAGGCCTCCGAACGCACAAGCAGCGTCGGGGCAATCACGCCGGCATTGGCCGCATTCCACAAACACGTTGTGGCACTGATCTTTCCGGCCGCAAGCGACGGTAGCCACGCCGCATGTTGATCGGGTCCGCCAAGCATCTGGATGGCGAGGGCAGCCTGCACGGTGCCATGCACAATCGTCGGGCACAGTGCCCGGCCCGCCTCGACGCAGGCGACACCGAGATCGGAGAGCGCACCACCGGCGCCGCCGTAGTCCTGCGGGACCAGCAGGCCGAATACACCGGCGTCCGTCAACGACTTCCACAATCTGCCGGGCATCGACCGCGAGTCGGCGTCGCGGAGCTCGCGGACCAGGCTCGTCGGGCACTCGGCGAGAAACAGCGCGGACAGCGTCGACGCCAGATCCCGCTCGTCCTGATTGGGTAGCAGTTTCATGATGTTGTCAGCGTCCGTACGACGGCATGCCGTGGCCACGCTGGGCGATTACGTCGCGAAGCACCTCGTTGGTGCCGCCGCCGAACCGCATCAGCGGCGACACCCGATAGAGCCGCTCGAACTTCCCGCCTTCGGGCGCACCCGGACTGCGGTAGGCCAGCAAGCCGTCTGGGCCGAGCAGGTCGATCGCCAAATCGGCGATCCGCTGCCGTAATTCGCTGCCGAAAACCTTCTCGACGCTGACCTCCACGGTGGGGATCACACCGCTGTCCAGCAACGAGGCCGCCTGGTACCCCATCAACATTGCCGCTTCGACGTCCGCTTCGGCCTGAGCCAGACGACGGCGGAAGCTGGAGATCTGCAAGGGCACCGAGCCGTCCCGACGCGGTCTGCCGGCCAGCTCGGTCAGTTCGTCGAGTGCGCGGCGCAGATCTCCCGCGTTGGTCAGCGCGCCTCGCTCGAGATCCAGCGCACCGGTGATGTAGGTCCAGCCCCGATTGAGTTCCCCGATCAAGTTGCCGACGGGCACCCGAACCTCGTCGAAGAACGTCTCGTTGGTGCGATAGCCCGACCATGCGTAGAGCGGCCGGATCTGTATCCCCGGCAGATCGGTCGGCACCATGATCACCGAGATGCCCCGGTGTCGCGGCGCCGCGGGATCGGTTCGCACACAGAGCCATTCATGTGTTGCGCGGTTTGCGACGCTGTTCCAGATCTTTGATCCGGTGATGACCCATTCGTCGCCGTCTCGCACCGCCCGGGTGCGCAGACTGGCCAGATCGGTGCCCGCTTCGGGCTCCGAGTAGCCCACCGCGCAGGTCAATTCTCCGCGCGCGATCGGCGGAAGGAATTCGAGCTTGTTCTGTTCGGTGCCATGTCGCATGATCATCGGCGCAACCGAGGTCACCGTGAGGTCAGGACCCGGAACGCCCCAGTATTCGAACTCGCGCATCAGCAAGTGCTGATAGACGGCGCCGAGTCCCAGGCCGCCGTACTCCGACGGCCAATTCAGCCCGAACCAGCCGCGCTCACCGATACGGCGACGGAATGCCGCGACTTCCCCCGCGGGCAATTCCTGACCGTGCTCGCCCAGCTCGGAGCGCAGCGCGGGCGTGACGTTCTCGGCAAGAAAGGTGCGCACTTCGGCCACCCAGGCGTTCTGCGCTGCGTCGAGTTCGAAATCCACCATCCTGTTCCTAGCGCGTTCTCGGTGCTTGCGCCCGGAATTTCGAAAAGGAACTTAAAGTACTAGCGGGTCAGGTCAATGCTTCGGAAAGGCCCCTGATGCAGTTCTGGTCTGGCACACCGTTTATGGAGACGGGCGATGCGCTGGCGATCGCCGGCATGCTCGACGAAGCGGGATACGACGGCGTCATCTGCGCCGATCACTTGATCTACCCGCGCAACCTGACGTCGCCGTACCCGTCACCGGCAGGGGTGCCGCCGTGGCAACCGGAGACGTCATGGCCGGACTCGTGGATCATGATCGGCGCGATGTCGTCGATCACCCGGCGATTGCGGTTCTCCAACGCCATCTACGTCGCCCCCTCCCGACCTCTGCTGGAGGTCGCCAAACAGGTGGCGACCGCGTCGGTCATCTCCGGTGGCCGGGTGTCACTGGCCGTCGGCGCCGGCTGGATGCGCGAGGAATTCGACTTGCTGGGACAGGATTTCAGCACCCGCGGAAAGCGGCTCGACGAGATGATCCCGGCGTTGCGTGCGCTGTGGCAAGGCGGCTGGGTGTCCTGGAACGGTCGTTACTACCAGGTGCCCGAGTTGATGCTCGAGCCTCACCCGCCGACACCGGTGCCGATCCTGTGCGGCGGCGAGTCCGACGTGGCGTTGCGGCGCGCCGCCCGGCTGTGCGATGGGTGGGTGGGAACGGCGTACGTGTGGGACGACGCGGTCCATCACGTGCAGAAGCTGGCGGCGTTGCGACGCGAGTACGGGCGTGACGGCGAGCCGTTCGAGATCATGCTGGCGTTGCTCGAGATGCCATCGGCCGATCTCTACCGCCGCGCAGAAGACCTTGGCATCACCGCGGTGATGTGCGCGCCGTGGATGGGCGAGGATGTGGCCCCCAGCGACCGCGCGGGCTGCCGCGCGGCCATCGAGAGGTTCGCCGAGACCGTGGTCGCACGGTGTCGCTA
>NZ_JBAPMI010000023.1:0-3242 GCF_049278535.1 Mycobacterium sp.
GCGCAAACCCGACCGGCTGGCCGGTCGCGGCGTAACCCAGCGACCCCGACCCCATCTCGCCGGCGATCACCCGACCCGAATTCAGGCCTACCCGCAACCGCAGCTCAACCCCATCGCGGCGCTTTACCTCGCCCGCCAACCGGCTGGCCTCCTCCTGGATGGCCAACGCGGCCAGACACGCCCGAAAAGCGTGATCTTCCAACGCAATTGGGGCGCCGAACAGCGCCATCAGCCCGTCGCCGGTGTACTCCACGCTGCCGCCGCCGTAGCGCTGCACCACCGCGGCCGAGCGTTCCACCAGCTCGGTCATGATCTCGCGCAACCGCTCCACATCCACAGCGGCCGCGATGTCCATCGAGCGCACCACATCGGCGAACAACGCCGTCACCTGCTTGTACTCCGCCGCGTCACCAGAATGCGCTGCCCGGGCGCCGCACTCATAACAAAACTTCGCGTTCTCCTGCAGATCAGTGCCACACGACCCACACACCACGCCCGCCATTCTATTGGCGACCTTCGACCATTGCTTCGGCCCAGGCGATGTGTCCTTCGAAGCCAAGCGATTCCGCCCTCGCGCGATATTGAATGAGCAAGTCCCGGTAGGCGACGTCGTCGCCGCGGGCCCGCGCCAGTAGAGCCCGTAGCCGCAGCAACCAGATTTCACGCATCGCCAGGCCGTCATCAGCGGGCGCGGCGGCTAGCCGCTCGATCATAGCCTCGGCTTCGGCCACCTCAGCCTCGGCTCCACGATCCAGCAATGTCTCCACCAGAACACCAATCGCGGGAATGGCGTAGCCCCACGCCAGCAGTCGTCCATCGCGAACCAGGCGGTCGATGGACGCGACGATGCCCGGTATCGACTCATCGCGATCTCCACGCCGAGCCCTCTCCCGCGCCAAGGACGCATTGACGAGAGGCAACTCGGAAAGGAACTGTGCCCGGCGCGCGAACGCTTCGCCAGCCGCCGCCAGCAGCTTCTCTCCGCTGGAACGATCCGCGTCCGTGTCGCGGTGCACCAGCGCGATGCCCAACGTCGCCCGTGTCAACACCAACGCCACATCATCAGCAGATCTTTCGGCGATCCTTAATGCGTCTTCGATCTCGCCCATGGCCGGATCAGGGGCAGCGAGCACGCCGAATGCGATTCCCGGGAAGAACGCATAAGTGACAGCCGTGGCATAGGACAACGGGTCGGCGCTGCGGGCCATGGCCACGCTATGGCGCAGGTCGTCAGGCCATCCAGGGCGCCCCAGGTAATACCGAGCGATAGCCCGCGATGCGAAGGCCAGGGCTAGCGGAGACCCGAAGAGGAGGTTGCCTTTAGACGGATCGCCGTCGGCCAGGTCGATAACTCTTTGTGACCAACGCAGCACGTCAGGCCAGTCGCCAACGTGCGCCTTGGTATAGATCATCGGAAAGGACAGCCCTACCGTCAGCGTCGCATCGCCGATCGACTCGGTAAGGGCCCAGGCTTCCGATGCCAGCCGCGACGCCTCGCGGATCTGGCCCTGCAACGCGTGATCGAACACCAGCCCCGCCATGCCGGTGGCCAGCGACGCCCTGTCCCCCGCGGTCTGGCACAGTTCCCGCAATTCCTCAAAGCGATCGCCCGCTACGTTCACGTGGACTCGCCAAGCTATGCCGCACAGCATGGTGCGCGGTGCGATGCGCATCGCCGTGCGGTTGTGGTCGTCGGCGGGTAGTTGGTCGGCGATCACTCGGGCGCGTTCCCAGCTTTGTCGCGCTGCGGCGACGTCGCGGTTGGTCGACCACGCAGCGGCGCGCATGTGCCAGTCAAATGCCGTGTGCAGCTCGCCGGCGGCCTGCAGATGTTCGGCGATCAGCGCCGCGTTCTCCTCCACTGAGTCGGGCTGGCGCTCCTGGATTGTGGTGGCCAAGCGTCGGTGCAATTCGGCGCGGTCGGATTTGAGTTGTGATTCGTAGGCCACCGCACGGATCAACGGATGCCGAAAGGCGTACTCGGCGTTGGGAGTGAACCGCACCTGATCGATCAGCTCGACACCGAGCAACTCGTCGACCTCCGGATCGATCCCCAGCGCGGCGAGCAGCTGCGTCCCGAAGCGAGCGCCGATCACCGATGCCGCGTTCAACGTCCGCTTGGCCGTGGCGCTCAGCCGATCGATGCGCGCCTCGATGGCAGCCTGCACGGTGGCCGGCACGCTCACCTCGGCGACATCCACCACGCAGACATAGCCGCCGCGCTCGCCGGTCAGCACATCGCGCTGCGCCAACTCCCGCACGATCTCCTCGGCGAAAAAGGGGTTCCCGTCTGCCCGCTCGGCGATGATCGCCGCGAGGTCGGTGATCGAGGGATCCGAACCCAGCAGATGGCTTAGCAATGTCGCGGTGTCCGAATCACGTAGCGGTGCAAGGGCTATCGTCTGGGCGCAGTGCACCCGGGTTAGCGCTCCTTGATACTCGGGGCGAGACGTGATCAGCACCATCGACGGGGTGCGCGGGATGACGGTGAGGAAGTCGGCCAGCATCGACTCACTGGCCGCATCGATCCAGTGCGCGTCCTCGACTATGTAGAGCGCCGGTTCGCTGCGTGCCAGCGTCGCGGTGTTGATCAGGGCGGTCAACCGGCGCCGCCGGGCATCCGGGTCGATCTGGGGCAGCGGCACCTTGGGGTCAGCGATGCCGAGCAGATCATCCAGCAGCAGCAGATCCTGCGGGTCGGCAGCCGGAATCTGTTGCCGCACTTTTCCGCGGGCGGCATGGCTGTCCAGGTCGGTCACGCCGCCGCGCGCGCGCAGCAGTCGCGTCACGGCGTGGAACGCAACGTCATGGGCGTGGGACTCGCAGAAGGTCCAAAAGACCTCGACCCCGCGTCCTGCTGCCAGCGCCGCGACCTCCCGCGCCATGCGGCTCTTGCCGATGCCCGGTGGTCCCACCACATTCACGACGCCTCCGCGGCCACCGATGGTGCGGTCCAGAAGTGCGTCGAGGGCCGCCATCTCCCAGCGCCGACCGACCAGGCTCGCCTCGGCACGGCTCACCGAGCTGTCCCGCGGGCCGATCGCCACGAGGCGGCGCGCGCCCACCGGTTCGTCGGCCCCCTTGATGTGCACCCACTCCGGTTCACCGAGCAGCACGGCGTGCTCAACGAGTCGTGCGGTGGATTCCGAGAGCATCACCCCGCCCGGCGGCGCCACCGATTCCATCCGCTGCGCGAACCCGACCGGCTGGCCGGTCGCGGCGTAACCCAGCGACCCCGAACC
>NZ_JBAPMI010000024.1:0-2898 GCF_049278535.1 Mycobacterium sp.
GCCTTTTGCTGCTCGGGTTCGGTCAGGGCGTGTAGCGCGGCGTTGGCCAGCTCACCAGCGCTGCGGTAGCGGTCCTCGGGATTCTTGGCCATGCCTTTCGCGATCACCTGATCGAGGGCCGGCGGAACCTTCCCGGGCCGGAGCTGGCTGGGTCGCGGCGCTGGCTCCATCAGGTGTGCGGCGACGAGCCGTTCGATGCTGTCGCCACGGAACGGCGGTGCACCGATCAGACATTCGCCCAGCACACAGGCCAGCGAATAGATGTCGGCACGATAAGTGACCTGATTGTCGCTGAATCGCTCGGGGGCCATGTACTTATAGGTCCCCACCGCCATGCCGGTCTGGGTCAACCCGGGATCGGTGCCGGCGCGGGCGATACCGAAATCCAGTAGATACGCGAAATCATCGCCGGTGATCAGGATGTTTTCCGGCTTCACGTCCCGGTGGGTGACGCCGCCGGCATGCGCGGCGTCCAAGGCAGCGGCGACCTGGCGCACGATAGCCACCGCCCGCGGCGGACTCATCGGCCCGGTCCGCTTCAGCACGCTGGCCAAGTCGGCGCCCTCGATCAGGCGCATGTCCAAATACAGCTGCCCGTTGATCTCGCCGTAGTCGTGGATGGGCACGACATGCGGCTCGGTCAACCGCCCGGCGGCGCCGGCCTCGCGTTGCATCCGAACCCGAAACATCGGGTCGCCCGAAAAGTCCGGTGAGATCAGCTTGAGCGCCACCACCCGACCCTTGCGGGTGTCCTCGGCCTCGTAGACCTCGCCCATGCCGCCTCGCCCCAGCAGCCGCATGAGCCGATAGGGCCCAAACCACGACCCGACCCGCGAACCCGATTGACTGTTGCTCACTGTCGACGCTCCATCACGAGATATCGTTCACGGCCGCTGACAGTTTCGACTGAAACGAGCTCGGCATCGGGATGTATCCGTATTGGTCCAGGCCGTCTTGTCCGGCCCCAATTGTGGCTTGCATGAACGCTTTTACCGCCGCCCCGGTCGACGAATCCGGGTACCTCGAGCAGACGATCTCGTAGGTGGCAAGCACGATCGGATAGGCGCCGGCCTGAGACGGCTTGTAGAACGACGAGGTGTCGACCACCAGATCGTTGCCTTCCCCGGCGAATTTCGCCCCCGCGATCGTCTTGCCAACCGACGCGGCTGTGATCGTCACCGGATCCGGACCAGCCGACGTCACGATCTGGGCCATGCTCAACTGGTGGCCGACCGCGAACGACCACTCGTTGTAGGTGATCGACCCATTAGTGGATCGCAGCGCCGCTGAGGTGCCCTCGTTTCCGGTCGCGCCCTGGCCGACACCACCGTCGAAGGTCTCGTCGGTGCCTTTGCCCCAAGCGCCGTCGGACGCCGCGTCGAGATACTTCTGGAAGTTGTAGGTAGTGCCGGACTTGTCGTCGCGGAAGACCACGTTGATCGGCGTCGCCGGCAGATTGATATCGGCGTTGAGCGCCTTGATCGCCGGATCGTTCCACAGGGTGATAGCTCCGTTGAAGATTTTCGCGGTGGTGGCGCCGTCGAGGTTCAACGCATTGACGCCGTCGAGGTTGTAGGTGACCGCGATCGGGCCGAATACCGCCGGCAGATCCCAGGCAGGTGAGCTGCAACGCTGCTGCGCCTTGTCGGGTTCGCCCTTCGCCGGATCCAGAGGCTTGTCGGAGCCGCCCAGATCGGTTTCATTGTTGACGAACTGCTGCACGCCGGCGCCGGAGCCATTTGCCTTGTAGTCCAACGTAAAGCCCGGGCAGGCGCGGATATAGGCGTAAACGAACTGCTCGATCGCATTCGTTTGCGCAGTCGAACCGCTGGCCTGCAGTTTCTTCTTGCCGCTGCAGCTGACGGGTACCGATGGCGTCGCCGAACCAGACGAGGATGACGAGGAAGTGCTGCTGCTACCGCATCCCGATAACAACAGGGCGCCGACAACCAGCAGGCTCAGCGCCGCTGTACGTCGGGTGCCCTTCACAAAACTCCTCCAGATCCGTTGATCGGCCGCTGAACACCAGTACCGCTCCGCAACCGATCGCTGAGCCTACCGTTAACAGCAAACCTTCTAGAGCTTAATAAAAAGTGAACGGCGGCTTTGTGGCGGCTTTGCGTGTCGCGCGGATTTGCTGAATCAAACCGCGGCGTCGACCGCCATCAGAAATTCCAGTAGCAGCGCGTTGGTGTCATCGGACCGTTCGATCTGCGGGCAATGACCCGCAGCCTCGACAACGGCCGAGCGCCCCCGGGGAAGCTGGTCGGCGATCCCCTTCGCCCAGCCCGGCGGCAGCAGCTTGTCACAGGCGCCCTCGACGATCAGTGCCGGGATCGCGACGCGGTGGTAGGCCCGTTTACTCGACGGCGCGGGCGGCGGCGGCGCGCCCGGCCGCCGGAAGCGTGCGGCGGCGAGCGCCTCCCACGCGCCGGGAGCGACGCTGGATTCGTAACGACGCGCGACGTAGTCCTGGTCGGCGGGATAGCTCGGATCGTGGAAGAGCGCCTCGACGATGCGACGCATGGCCGGCACCGTCGCGTCGTAGTCGTAGAGCGCGTCGGTGTGCTGGTTGCGCTGGATCTCGCCGCCCCCGCAGATGGCCACCAGACTGCGCATCGGCAGCAGGGGTGCATCCGACGTGGCATCGACGAGCAGGTTGATCGCACCCATCGAGTTACCGACGAAGTGCGCCGAGCCGACACCGATTTCATCGCAGAACCGGGCGATATGCCGTATCCGCATCCCGCGGCCGTCGTTGAAGTCGACGACTTTGGCCGATAGCCCGAAGCCCAGCATGTCGGGCGCCAGCACTCTGTACCGCTCGGCAAGTGCGGGTATCGTTTTTTCCCAACTGATTTCGGCGCTGATGCCGAATTCACCACCATGCAGCAGTAT
>NZ_JBAPMI010000025.1:0-28470 GCF_049278535.1 Mycobacterium sp.
CCCAACATGATAACGCGTCGAGGACGTCGTCCGGCGCGGCCTTGCCGGCGAACCAGGCGTTGGCCCACACCGAGAGCGTTGCGCTTGGGCACCACATGGTTTCGCAGTCTAGTTGTTTGCCGCGGCCGCGGCCGATGACGCGATATCCTGTCGGCATGTCTGCCGCCGTGATCTGGCTGATCGTCGCGTTAGGGCTGGCCGGTGCGGAGGCGTTGACCGGCGACATGTCCCTGCTCATGCTGGGTGGCGGCGCGCTGGCCGCGGCCGGATCCAGCTGGCTGCTCGATCTGCCGATCTGGACCGACGGTGTGGTTTTCCTGGTGGTTTCCGTGCTGCTGATGGCGTTGGTCCGACCCGCGTTGCGGCGGCGTCTGACCCCCGCGAAGAGCCTGACGACGGGCATCGAGGCGCTGGAAGGTAAAAGCGCGCTGGTGCTCGATCGCGTGGCCCGCGACGAGGGTCAGGTCAAAGTCGACGGTCAGGTATGGACCGCAAGACCATTGAATGAGGGTGACGTGTTCGAACCCGGCGAACGCGTGACGGTCATGCATATCGATGGGGCCACTGCGGTGGTCTGGATCCCGTAATCCTCTAAGAGCTTTAGGAGAATTCCATGCAAGGTGCAACTGCCGGGCTGTTTTTGTTCGCCGTATTGGTGGTGTTCGCAATCATCGTGGTGGCCAAGTCGGTGACGCTGATCCCGCAGGCCGAAGCGGCGGTGATCGAACGGCTGGGCCGCTACAGCCGCACGATCAGCGGGCAGCTGACCCTGCTGATCCCGTTCATCGACCGGGTCCGCGCCCGGGTGGACCTGCGCGAACGGGTGGTGTCGTTCCCGCCGCAGCCGGTGATCACCGAGGACAACCTGACCCTGAACATCGACACCGTGGTGTATTTCCAGGTCACCGTTCCGCAGGCGGCCGTCTACGAGATCAGCAACTACATCGTCGGCGTCGAGCAGCTGACCACCACCACCCTGCGCAACGTCGTGGGTGGGATGACGCTGGAGCAGACGCTGACCTCGCGCGATCAGATCAACACCAAGTTGCGCGGTGTGCTCGACGAGGCGACCGGCCGCTGGGGCCTGCGGGTGGCCCGGGTGGAGCTGCGCAGCATCGACCCGCCGCCGTCGATCCAGGCCTCGATGGAAAAGCAGATGAAGGCCGACCGGGAGAAGCGCGCGGTGATCCTGACCGCCGAGGGAATGCGGCAGGCGTCGATCACGCAGGCCGAGGGCGAGAAGCAGTCGCAGATCCTGGCGGCCGAAGGCGCCAAGCAGGCCGCGATCCTCGCCGCCGAGGCCGATCGGCAATCCCGGATGCTGCGGGCGCAGGGTGAGCGGGCGGCGGCCTATCTGCAGGCGCAGGGACAGGCCAAGGCGATCGAGAAGACGTTCGCGGCGATCAAGGCCGGCCGGCCGACCCCCGAGATGCTGGCCTACCAGTACTTGCAGACCCTGCCGAAAATCGCTGAGGGCGACGCCAACAAGGTGTGGGTGGTGCCCAGCGACTTCGGCACGGCGTTACAGGGCTTCACCAAGTTGCTCGGGGCTCCGGGCGATGACGGGGTGTTCCGTTTCGTACCGTCACCCGTCGACAACTCACCGGCTGCGCCCGAGGATGACAGCGACACTGCCGACTGGTTCTCGACCGAGACCGACCCGGCCATCGTCGAGGCGGTGGCCAAGGCGGAGGCGGACGCCCGCAAGCCCGTGGACGCACCACTGCCACTGCCGCCGCGCCATCAGTTGGAGCATTAACGTGAGCGCGCTGACGTCGCCGAAGACCTATGCGGGGCTGGCTGCTTTCCAGGCGGGTGACGCGGTGGCGTGCGCGATCCCGATACCGCCGATCGCCAAAGCCCTTGACCAGTACGGCGTTCCACAGAATATCCGCTGGATCCTTCCGGTCGCCAAGGCCGCTTCGGTGATCGGCTTGCTGTCAGCCACCCGGATTCCGGCGTTGGCGCGGTTGACCACAGCCATGCTGACGCTGTATTTCGTGCTCGCGGTGGGCGCACACGTTCGCGTTCGCGATCGAATCGTGAACACCCTTCCGGCGGCATCGTTTCTGGCCACGTACGCCGCGCTGACCTGGAAAGGGCCAGACCAGGGTTAGCCGAGTCGCAGTTCGACGATCGGCAACGCGGTGTTGGTTTCGGCGATCGAGCTGCCGAGCGTCCGGCACCGGCAATGCCATGGCGCCGGCGTACATGCTGATCGTCGCGGGTTTGGTGGGCGCGGTGACCCTGTTGTTCACCCCAGAAGTCGGCGGCCGGCGGTTGCCCGGATCGCCGCCCACGGTCGAGACCGAGCAGGAGGCCCGCGAGTTGGTGCAGGGCGGCGATTAGCGGCTGATCGCGTGCGCGATCAGTGCGGGGTGCCGGGGGGACACGGTGGCGGGTAGACCGGCACACCACCACCGCCGCGGGCGCTTCCCGGCCCAACGCGCCCGTACGGCCAGCACTTCATCGCCTTGAGTGGCGGCCTAGGCGATGCCGGTTGCCCGTCGCAATTCGGGCATGGTGGGGCCGGATCCAACGGCGCCGCGCTGACGATATCCACGCCCAACCCGGACATCGAGATGACAATTGCCGTCGCAACGATCAGCTGCCTTGCGTTCATTTTTGTTGCCTCTCAGGCGGAAACCGCCATCGCAACGACGAGAGATATTTCAGTTTTTCAGTCTATAGAAACGGCGGCTGTTGCGCCGTGGCGAAAGTCGGTCATCCCGGCAGTGCCGCTTCCGGAGCGTCGTCGACGTCCGTTTGCGCTGCACGGTGATGCCGGCGATGCTGCAGAATCTCGTAGGCCAGCAATGTGAGCCCGATCAAGCCGATGCACACCGACACCAGAAACAGCAGCGGGCTGACGTCACCGGTGAGGGCGTCGCCCAGAATCACCACGGCCGCCGTGCCGGGAAACAGGCCTGCCACCGTCGCCAACGCGTACGGCAGCAACCGCACGCCAGACGCACCCGCGGCGTAGTTCAAAGGCGCGAACGGCACCACGGGGATGAGCCGCAGCGAGATGACCGCCACCCAGCCCCGCTCGCGCAGACGGGTGTCGAGCCGCTCGACGGCCTGGTGACGAACCAGCCGACCGAGTTGCCAGCCGGCGGCGCGAACCAGCAGCAGCGCGATCATCGCGCTGACAGTGCTGGCACTCACCGCCAACGTGATTCCCAACAGCGGGCCGAACAGCAATCCGGCCGCCAGCGTGAACGCAGTACGCGGAAACGGCAGCACCGTCACCACGATGTGGGTGGCCAGAAATGCCAGCGGGAACCACGGTCCCATCGACGTCGACCAATCCCTCAGCTCCACCGCCGAGGGCAACGGAACCAGCAGCGCGACCGCGACCACGATGACCATCACCGCGCCGGTCAGGACCATTCGGCGGGTGGAGACTTGGCGTGCGGTGGCAACCACTGCTGAGACCAGCGGACGCAGCCCGTCGGCGATTCTCCCGCTGGTCTGCCCGGTCACAGGGTGCAGCCTACGGTCCGACGGTGAACACCGCGTCAGCGGACAAACAGCGACAGTAGCTTCTTACCGAACGGCACTGCTGCTGAACTGTTTTCGCTGTTTACCGTGACTTTCCGCCCGGACCGCCGCTGCAGCTCGCGTTGCAAGTTGTCATGCAGGGTGCTGGCGGCCGCCGGACAGCCGTGACAGGCGCCCAGCAATCGAACGTTCACACTGTCACTTTCCACCGACACCAATTCGATTGAGCCGCCGTGTGATTCGGCGAGTGCCCCGATCGGTCCGGTGAGCAGTTCGGTGGCGATCGCGGCGAGCCCGGCGGTGTCGTCGGCTGCGACATCCATTCGCCAGCCGGCCGGATCCAACAGCGCGTCGCAGAGTGCCTCGCGCACGTCGTCGCCCAATTCGCGCCAGCCCGCGCCGGCGCGCAGCGTGATCAGCACATCGGCTGTACGGACCTCGATCTCGTCGAGCACCCCATCGTCGAGCAAAGCGCCCAGCCGGCCAGGAGCCGCGTGCACCATGCCTCGGGCCGGCAGCCGGTCCGAGGTGACAACCCAGCGCAGCTGTTGCGGGTTCGTGGTCGCCGTGGCGTGGATCGGAATCATGCGCCCAGGCCGATCGCAATCGAGCGGGCAACGAACGCCATCACCCAGGCGAGGGCAAACATGTAGCCGAACGCGAATGCGGGCCAGCGCCACGAGTTGGTCTCGCGGCGCATCACGGCGATCGTCGACATGCATTGCAACGCGAACATGAAGTAGACCATCAGCGCGATGACGGTGGGCGCGGTGAAGACCCGGTGGCCGTGCTCATCGGTCATGGATGCCAGCGCTGCATGCGGGTCGTCGGGATCGGTCGCCGCCGACACCTGGCCCAGGGTCGACACGAAAACTTCACGCGCAGACAGCGATCCGACCAGTGCGATATCGGTTCGCCAGTCGAAGCCGAGCGGGGAGAACACCGGCTCGACGGCGCGACCCACATTTGCGGCGTAGCTGTGATTCATTACGTAGGCGGTGGCATCGGTCGAGGACATCCCGCGGGTTTGCGCCTCGCGGACGGGCAGGCTGAGCAGCGCCCACAACACCAGCGAGGTGGCCAGGATGATGGTCCCCGCCTTGCGCAGAAACACTCTGGCCGCGCTCCACATGGCGGCCAGGATCGCCTGCGGTGACGGAAGTCGGTAAGGCGGAAGCTCCATAGTGAACGGCAGCAGATCGCCACGCAGAATCGTGGACTTGACCGCCAACGCCGCAATGAGCGAGGACATCCCACCGCCGAGATAGAGCAGGAACATCGTCACGCCCTGGGCGCTCAGACCCCACCATCGGATTTCGGGAGCCACCAGTAGACCGACCAGCAGCGTGTACACCGGCAGCCGAGCCGAGCACGTCATCAACGGCGCGGTGACGATGGTGGCGATCCGGTCTTTCGATGACGGCAACGTCCGGGTTGCCATGATCCCCGGGATCGCACAGGCAAACGACGACAGCATCGCGACGAACGCGCGACCCTCCAGGCCGGTCTTGGCCATCACCCGGTCCATCAAGAACGCCGCTCGCGACATATAGCCGACGCTCTCCAGAAACGCGAGCAGGCAGAACAGCAACACGATCTGCGGGACGAACTGCAGCACGGTCCCGACGCCGCCGATGATCCCCTGGCCGAGCAGCCCACGGAGAACGGGATTGCCGACGTGCTCGGCGACCTGCCCGCCCAGCCAGGTCAGCCCGTGGCCGATGCCGTCCCGCAGCGGCGCGGCGGCGGTGAAGAGGACCTGGAAGAAGTAGAACATCACCGCGAAGAACGCGACGGTTCCCCACAGCGGGTGCAGTAATACCCGGTCGATTCGGCGGGTGCGCTGATCCGGTTGCGGTGCAACATAATCCGCCGCATCGAGCACTGACTGGCCCCAGGCGTCGACGGCGTCCTGGCCGGGTGGGGGGAGGACCGGCGGGCGGTGCCACTGCTCGAAGGACGCCAGCTGGGTCCGCAGCTCGTTGATTCCCGACCCGTGGTTGGCGACCACCGCGGCAACCGGGATGCCCAGCGCCGTCGACAACGCCTCGACGTCGATTCGGCCGCCGCGGGAGGCCAGCTCGTCGCCCATGGTCAGCGCCAGCAGGCACGGCAGATCAAGCCTGAGCACCTGGCCGACCAGCAGGATCGACCGCCGGAGGGTGGTCGCGTCGGCGACCAAGACCACCGCGTCGGGCCGGCCGATGTCCGGATACTTGCCCGCCAGCAGGTCGGTCACCACCTGCTCGTCGGGGCTGATCGGGTCGAGGCTGTAGGTGCCGGGCAGATCTTCCACGGCAACCGCGACGCCATCCACGGTGGTGGTGCCCACGCTGCGTCCGACGGTTACTCCCGGGTAGTTACCAGTCTTGGCGCGTAATCCGGTCAGATGATTGAAGACGCTGGTTTTGCCCGCATTGGGGCTGCCGACCAAAGCCACCCGCCGAATGCCGGCCAGGGCAACCGGAGAGTCGGTGACGTCGTGGCACGCCGTCATCGGTCCGCTTCGGGAACGACTTCGATGAGTTGGGCTTCGCGTCGGCGCAGGCACAGCTCGGTGTCTTGCACGCGATAAATAGTCGGGTCGCCAAGCGGCGCACGGCGAATCACGTCCACCCGGGCCTTCGCGCGAAAACCTAACTGCCCTAGTCGATTCGCCACCATCGGATTGGCCTGGGCGACGGTGCCCACGACCGTCGCCCGCTTTCCGGGCGTCAGCTGGGCAAGCACGATCACCGAGGTGGTTTGATCGTGTGCGCTCTGCGGTCGAGTACGCATGATCGCCCTAACGTTAGCCGGTCTGCCTTAGTAAGGTACTCCTTACTTGGGCGGGCCGTTGTGGCTCGTCAGGCCGCGTCGCTGCAGGGTGTGCAGTGCCGCTGTCGAGCATCATTTAGCCTGGTTGTCGGGTGACAGACCAGTGTCGGGTTGTCACGAGCTGGGACAAGGAGCCGCCGGTGTCAGTCGATGTGTCCGCTGAACCTGCCGATCTGGAGCAGGGACGCGCCAGATGGCGCACGGCGGTGGCCGGGGTCCTGGCCAAGAGCACGCGGCGCGATGCGGACGAACTCGGGCCCGAACCCGAGCAGATGCTGGAAACGCCGACCTATGAGGCCGTCGCCATTCGGGCGCTCTATACCGCGCTCGACGAACGGCCCGAGCCTCCGCTGCCGGGACAATGGCCCTTCCTGCGTGGCGCCGATGCGCTGCGGGACGTCAAGTCCGGCTGGAAGGTCACCGAGGCGATTCCGGCGAACCGGGTGGCCGGAGTGGCGGCCGAGGAGGTCAACTCGGCGGTGCTGGCCGGGCTCGCCGAGGGCGTCAGCGCATTGCTGGTGCGGGTTGGGGAGTCGGGTGTGCTGCCCGCCCAACTGGAGAAGGTGTTCGAGGGCGTCCATCTGAGCATGGCGCCGGTGATTCTCGATGCCGGCGCCGACTACCGGGCAGCCGGCGACGTCATGCTCGAATTGGTAAGCCGCGTCGAGCCCGACCAGCGCGCAATCCTGTCGATAGACCTGGGAGCCGACCCGCTCACCGCGGCGCTCAGCGACCGGCCCGCTCCACCGATTGCGGAGGTCATCGGCCTGGCAACGCAGGTGGTCGGCGACCACGGTGTGCGTGCGATCACCATGGACGGCCCCGCTTTCCACAATCTGGGCGCCAACGCGACGTGGGAACTCGCCGGCAGCATCGCCGCTGCGGTGGCCTACCTGCGGGTACTCACCGAGGCCGGTCTGCCGGTGGCGAAGGCTCTGCGGCAGATCAGCTTCCGGCTGGCCGCCGACGACGACCAGTTCTTGACGATCGCCAAGATCAGGGCACTGCGCCGGCTGTGGGCACGAGTCGCCGAGGTCGTCGGTGAGCCGGACAGCGGTGCGGCCGTCGTGCACGCCGAAACGTCACTGCCGATGATGACCCAGCGCGACCCGTGGGTGAACATGCTGCGAACCACGCTGGCCGCCTTCGGCGCGGGTGTGGGCGGCGCGGACACCGTGCTGGTGTTCCCGTTCGACGTTGCCATTGAGGGCGGATTCCCGGGCATGGCCACCAGTTTCGCGCGTCGGATGGCCCGCAATATTCAGCTGCTGCTGCTCGAGGAGTCGCACGTTGGCCGGATTCTGGACCCGGCGGGTGGGTCGTGGTTCGTCGAGGACCTCACCGACCAGTTGGCCAACGAGGCCTGGGAGACCTTTCAGGCCGTCGAGCAGCACGGCGGATTCGTCGACGCGCATGCCTACATCGCGGTCCAGATCGCTGAGATCGCCGCCCGGCGCACCGATGACATCGCCCACCGCAAGACGGCGATCACCGGCGTCAACGAATACCCGAATCTCACCGAACCAGCGCTGCCGCAGAGCGATTCGTCGTACTCGCCGCTTGCGGCGGGAAAGCTGATTCGCTACGCGGCGCAGTTCGAAGCGCTGCGGGACCGATCCGACGCCTACTTGGCTCGTACTGGGTCGCGTCCGCAGGCCATGCTTGTGCCGCTGGGTCCGCTGGCCGAACACAATATTCGTACGACGTTCGCTTCGAATCTGCTGGCTTCCGGCGGCATCGAGACGATCAACCCGGGAACAGTTGACGTCGACGGTGTCGCCAAGGCGGTCGCCGATGCGGGTTCGCCGGTCGTGGCGGTCGTTTGCGGCACCGACGCCCGTTACGGCACTGAGGCGTCCGACATCGTCGAAGCGGCCCACCGCGCCGGAGTGCCTCATGTCTGTCTGGCCGGTCCGCAGCAGGCGGTGAGCGAGTCAGATCACCAGCCCGACGAGTTTCTGACCGCGAAAATCAATGCGGTGGAAGCGCTTTCGCATCTGCTCGACCGGTTGGGGGCGTGACGACGATGACCACTACCACCCCTGTTGTGGGCAACTTCTCCGACATACCGCTGCACAGCGACCGCAGCGTCGCGCAGCCGACCGAAGACGCCGTGGAAAAGCACGTAGCGGCCGCCGCGGCCGCGCACTGGTACACGCCCGACCAGTTGGTATGGCACACCCCGGAAGACATCGACGTCAAACCGGTGTACATCGCCGCTGACCGCGCCGCCATCGAGTCCGGCGGTTATCCGCTGAACAGCTTCCCGGGCGAGCCGCCTTTTGTCCGCGGCCCCTACCCGACGATGTATGTCAACCAGCCCTGGACGATTCGGCAATACGCCGGGTTCTCCACGGCTGCGGAGTCCAATGCGTTCTACCGGCGCAACCTCGCGGCCGGACAAAAGGGTCTGTCGGTGGCCTTTGACCTCGCGACCCACCGTGGGTACGACTCAGATCATCCACGCGTGCAGGGCGACGTCGGAATGGCCGGTGTGGCAATCGATTCCATTCTCGACATGCGACAGCTGTTCGACGGCATCGACCTGTCGACGGTGTCGGTGTCGATGACGATGAACGGAGCCGTGCTGCCGATCCTGGCGTTGTACGTGGTGGCAGCCGAGGAGCAGGGGGTGCCACCGGAGAAGCTGGCCGGAACTATCCAGAACGACATTCTCAAAGAATTCATGGTGCGCAACACCTACATCTACCCGCCGAAGCCGTCGATGCGCATCATCTCCGACATCTTCGCCTACACCAGCGCCAAGATGCCGAAGTTCAACTCCATCTCCATCTCTGGCTATCACATCCAAGAAGCCGGTGCGACAGCTGATTTGGAGCTTGCCTACACGCTGGCCGACGGAGTCGACTACATCAGGGCCGGGCTGGACGCCGAACTGGACATCGACAAGTTCGCGCCACGGCTGTCATTCTTCTGGGGCATCGGCATGAACTTCTTCATGGAGGTGGCCAAGCTGCGTGCCGGTCGGCTGCTGTGGAGTGAGCTGGTCGCGCAGTTCAACCCCAAGAGCGCCAAATCGTTGTCGCTGCGTACACATTCGCAGACCTCGGGTTGGTCGCTGACCGCTCAGGACGCGTTCAACAACGTCGCCCGCACCTGCATCGAGGCGATGGCCGCAACCCAGGGTCACACCCAGTCGCTGCACACCAACGCACTCGACGAGGCGCTGGCTCTACCTACCGACTTCTCGGCCCGCATCGCCCGCAACACACAGCTTCTCCTGCAGCAAGAGTCGGGCACCACCCGGCCGATCGACCCCTGGGCCGGATCGTATTACGTGGAATGGCTGACCTATCAACTCGCGCAGAGAGCGCGCGCCCACATCGCCGAGGTCGCCGAGGCGGGCGGCATGGCCCAAGCCATCAACGACGGTATTCCCAAGCTGCGCATCGAAGAAGCTGCCGCGCGGACTCAGGCCCGCATCGACTCTGGTACCCAGCCGGTGATCGGGATCAACAAGTATCAGGTGGAAGAGGATCAAGAGGTCGAGGTCCTCAAGGTCGAGAACAGCCGGGTGCGTGCCGAGCAGCTGGCCAAACTGGAAGACCTGCGGGCGAATCGGGACCAAGCGGCGGTCGAAGCCGCGCTGTCCGAACTGTCCCGCGCCGCTGCAGCCCACGGTAAGGCCGGCGAGGATGGACTCGGCAACAATCTCTTGGCGCTGGCCGTCGCCGCGGCCCGCCACAAGGCCACGGTCGGCGAGATCTCCGATGCGCTCGAGAAGGTCTACGGGCGTCACAAGGCCGAGATCCGTACCATCGCCGGGGTCTACCGGGACGAAGCTGGAAAGGCCGAAAACATGGCATCCGCCACCGAACTCGTCGAGAAGTTCGCCGAGGCCGACGGTCGGCGGCCACGGATCCTGGTGGCCAAAATGGGGCAGGACGGCCACGATCGTGGGCAGAAGGTGATCGCGACGGCGTTCGCCGACATCGGATTCGACGTCGACGTGGGCGCGTTGTTCTCCACGCCGGACGAGGTAGCCCGCCAGGCCGCGGACAACGACGTGCATGTCGTCGGGGTGTCCTCACTGGCGGCCGGCCACCTCACGTTGGTGCCCGCACTGCGCGATGCGCTGGCCGAAGTGGGCCGTCCGGACATCATGGTGGTGGTCGGCGGCGTGATCCCGCCCGGTGACTTCGACCAGCTGTACGCGGCGGGTGCCACGGCGATCTTCCCGCCCGGCACGGTGATCGCCGACGCTGCTGTCGACCTGTTACACAAGCTGGCCGAGCGACTCGGATACACCCTTTAGCCACATGGCAACTGACAACGGCGACGCGATAGACGAACTCGCCGCGGCGGTGCGCGGCGGCGACCGGTCGGCGCTGCCACGGGCGATCACGTTGGTCGAGTCGACCCGTGTCGATCACCGTGATCGCGCGCAGCAGTTGCTGCTTGAGCTGATGCCGGCAGCCGGCAACGCCCTTCACGTCGGTATCACCGGCGTGCCGGGGGTCGGCAAGTCGACCGCCATCGAGGCGCTCGGGATGCACTTGATCGGCCGCGGCCATCGGGTGGCTGTCCTTGCCGTCGACCCGTCGTCGACCCGCACGGGCGGATCGATTCTGGGTGACAAGACCCGAATGCCCCGGCTGGCAACGCATCCGGACGCTTACATCCGACCGTCGCCGACATCGGGCACGCTCGGCGGCGTCGCCAAGGCCACCCGGGAAACCATCGTGCTGCTGGAGGCGGCCGGGTTTGACGTGATCCTGGTGGAGACAGTGGGTGTCGGCCAGTCCGAGGTCGCGGTGTCCAACATGGTCGACACCTTCGTCTTCCTGACCCTCGCGCGCGCCGGCGATCAGCTGCAGGGCATCAAGAAAGGCGTGTTGGAGCTGGCCGACATTGTGGTGGTGAACAAAGCCGACGGCGACCACGTGACGGAGGCCCGAAAAGCCGCGCGCGAACTTTCCGGCGCGATTCGATTGATCTATCCCCGCGAAACCCTCTGGCGTCCACCGGTTCTCACTATGAGTGCATTGGAAGGCACTGGGCTGGAAGAGTTGTGGGACACCGTGGAACGGCATCGCGATGTGCTCACCGAGGCCGGGGACTTCGAGGCGCGGCGGCGAGCCCAGCAGGTCGACTGGACCTGGCAGATGGTCCGCGACACCGTGCTGGACCGGGTGCTCTCCAACCCCGCCGTGCGCAAATCCCGCGCCGATGTGGAGCGGCAGGTTCTTACTGGAGAATTGACCCCGGCGATGGCTGCTCAGCAAATATTGAAGCTAGCTTCAATAACGGATAGGTAAATACCACTTCGTTCATAGAGTGGAACGGTAGATTCACAGTATGACCCTCGAAGTAGTGGGCAATCGCCGGTCGGTGTTGCCGCGCGGTGTTCATGGCGCAGCCGATCCCCACTTTGCCTGCGCGGTGCGCAGCTTCGCCAGCATGTTCCCGAGCCGCCGATTCGGCGGCGGGGCGCTGGCGGTCTATCTCGACGGCGAACCCGTCGTCGACGTATGGACGGGATGGGCGGATCGGCGCGGCCGGGTGCCGTGGACGGCGGACACCGCCACCATGGTGTTCTCGGCCACAAAAGGCATGGCCTCGACCGTCATTCATCGGCTGGTCGACCGCGGCCTGATCGAGTACGACGTGCCGGTTGCGCACTACTGGCCGGAGTTCGGCGCCAACGGGAAAGCGGACATCACGGTCCGGCAGTTGATGCGCCACCAGGCCGGTCTGTCCGCGCTGCACGGCGCCAGCAGGGAAGACCTGCTGAACCACGAGCTGATGGAACAACGGCTGGCGGCGGCACGTCCGGGCTACTCGTTCGGCAGGTCGGCGTATCACGCGCTCACCTATGGCTGGCTGCTGTCGGGGCTGGCACGGGCCGTCACCGGTAAAGGTATGCGGGAGTTGATCCGAACGGAGCTGGCGGGACCGCTCGGCACCGACGGCCTGCATCTGGGCCGACCGCCTGCCGACGCGCCCACCCGGCCGGCCCAGATCATCATGCCGCAAAGCGCTTTTCAGAATCCCGTGTTCAATGCGGTGGCGCCGATAATCGCCGCGCTACCGCTATCCGCGGCATTCGGCTCGATGTACTTCCCGGGTGTGAAGGCTGTAGCACAGGGCGATATTCCGTTGTTGGATGCGGAGATCCCGGCGGCCAACGGAGTGGCGACAGCGCGCGGGCTGGCGCGGATGTACGGCGCCATCGCCAACGGTGGCCGAATCGACGGCACTCAGTTCCTGTCCCCGGAGTTGGTCGCCGGCCTCACCGGCCGGCGAAGCCTGCGGCCAGACGGAAACCTGGTGATACCGCTGGCATTCCACCTCGGCTATCACCGGCTGCCGATGGACGTGATACCCGGGTTCGGCCATGTCGGCCTGGGCGGCTCGCTCGGGTGGGCCGACCCGGACAGCGGCCTGGCATTCGGGTTTGTCCACAACCGACTGCTGACCCCGTTCGTCGTCGTCGATCACGCCGGATTCGTCGCCACGAGCGCGTTGTGCCGGATGGGTGCGACGCAGGCGCGAAAGAGCGGGTTCGAGCGGGTGGCCGCTTTCGGCTCTCCCTTCGCCGAGCCGGGAGCCGTTGCCGGCTAACGGGTTTGCTGAACTAGCGTGACGTCACGAGAAGCCCGCGTTCCCCGTCTCCCGCTGGACGAGGCCAAAGCCGCCGCCGACGAAGCGGGTGTGCCCGATTACATGGCCGAGCTCGCGATCTTTCAGGTGCTGCTGAACCATCCCGCGCTGGCCGGTCGCCTCAACGACCTTCTCGCGAGCATGCTGTGGCACGGAAAGCTGGACTCTCGGCTGCGCGAGTTGGCGATCATGCGTATTGGATGGCTCACCGCCTGCGAATACGAGTGGACACAGCACTGGCGGGTCGCACAAGGACTCGGCGTGAGCGCCGATGATCTACTGGGCGTTCGGGATTGGCAATCACACCCGGGTTTCGGCCCCACCGAGCGGGCGGTGCTCGCCGCAACGGATGACGTGGTGCGCAATGGCGCGGTGAGCCCGGCAAGTTGGTCGGCGTGTGAGCGGGAGCTCGGTGTCGACCATGCAACGCTGGTCGAGCTCGTGACCGCAATCAGCGGGTGGCGCATGATCGCGTCGATTCTGCAGAGCCTGCAGGTTCCGTTGGAGGACGACTTGGAGAGCTGGCCGCCGGATGGCATGCCGCCGCTCCGATAGTCCCCGTCGGTAGCGCGTCGCCTCGGCGAGCGCGTCCGATTGACACGTCAATCATTAGTCCATAGGTTCCGACAATGCGAACACGGGTGGCCGACATGCTCGGCGTGGAATTCCCGATCTGTGCGTTCAGCCATTGCCGCGACGTGGTGGCTGCGGTATCCAACGCCGGCGGGTTCGGTGTCCTGGGCGCGGTTGCGCACAGCCCGCAGCGCCTGGACACCGAATTGACCTGGATCGAGGAGCAGACCGGCGGCAAGCCGTACGGCGTCGACCTGCTCTTGCCGCCCAAATACGTCGGTGCTGAGCAGGGCGGGATCGACGCCACGCGGGCCCGCGAACTGCTCCCCGAAGAACACCGTGCGTTTGTCGACGACTTGTTGGGCCGCTACGGGATCTCGGCTCCCACCGACGAGGAGCGGCTGCCGCCCGCTGACTTGAACATCTCGCCCAAGGGCTACCAGCCGCTGCTCGACGTGGCGTTCGACCACCGCATGCGGCTGATCGCCAGCGCGCTGGGGCCACCGCCGCCAGACCTGGTCACCCGCGCTCACGACCGCGACGTGTTGGTCGCCGCGCTGGCTGGAACCACCGAGCACGCGCGGCGGCACGCCGCAGCCGGCGTCGATCTGATCGTCGCGCAGGGCACCGAAGCCGGTGGCCACACCGGTCAGGTCTCGACGATGGTGCTGGTCCCCGAGGTCGTCGACGCGGTGGCCCCAGTGCCGGTGCTGGCCGCGGGCGGCATTGCCCGCGGCCGCCAGATCGCCGCGGCGCTGGCGTTGGGCGCCGAGGGTGTCTGGTGCGGCTCGGTCTGGCTGACCACCGAGGAGGCCGAAACGATGCCTGTCGTCAAGGAGAAATTCCTGGCCGCCAGCTCATCGGACACCGTGCGATCGCGGTCGTTGACCGGCAAGCCCGCGCGCATGCTGCGCACCGCTTGGACCGATGAGTGGGAGCGCGCCGACAGCCCCGATCCGCTCGGCATGCCGTTGCAGAGCGCATTGATCGGTGACCCCCAGGTCCGCATCAACCGGGCCGCCGCCCAGCCTGACGCCAAAGCCCGCGAACTGGCCACCTACTTCGTCGGTCAAGTCGTGGGCTCGCTGAACAAGGTGACGCCGACCGCGTCGGTGGTGTTGGACATGGTCTCTGAGTTCATAGACGCCGTCGGGCGACTCGAGGAGTTGGTGGACCGGTGAGCGGTGAGACGCGGACGCGGCGGCGGCCGGCGGTCAGCGACGACGATAAGCTGCGGCGACGCGACGAGATTATGGCTGCGGCCAAAAAAGTGTTCGCGAGCAACGGTTTTCACTCGACAACGATCGCCGACGTTGCCAAAGAGGCGAATTTGGCGTACGGCTCGATCTACCAGTATTTCGATTCGAAGGACGATCTGTTCTACGAACTGATGTCCGCCGAGGGGTATGCGCTACGCACCCACGTAGCAGTGGCGCTGGCCGCCGCCGGACAGCGATCCGATACGAGCTGGGCGCCGCTGCGGGCCGCGGTGCAGGCGACATTCGAATTCTTCGAAAAAGACAAGGCAACTGCCAAGCTGTTGCTGCGCGACGCCTACGCCCTTGGCGAACGGTTCGAAACTCACCTCAACAACATCTACGAGCGGTTCATCGACGACATCGACCAGTACATGGCCGTTGCCCAACAGCGCGGCAAGGTGATCAGCGCCCCGCCGCGGATGGTGGCTTACTCCTTAGCGGCGCTGATCGGTCAGCTGGCTCACCGTCGGCTGATCACCGACGACGGTGTCACCGCGGCCGACGTCGCCGATTTCGTCGTCGAGTTCATCGGTAACGGCCTGCGGCCGCGCAAGGGATCGACGGTCGAGCGGTGACAGCTAATGGACCCCGGCCGGCCCGGCCTGCGGTCAGCGAGGCACGACGTGACGAGATCATCGCGGCGGCCAAAACCGTGTTCGCGCGCAACGGGTTTGATGCCACGACGATCGCCGATGTCGCCAAAGAAGCTGATCTGCCGTTCGACGCGGTCTACCAGTGCTTCGATTCAAAGGACGCCTTGTTCGTGGCATTGATCGCCGCGCAGGAGTACGCCCTGCGCACGCACGTCGCGGTCGCTCTGGCCGCAAGCGGCTCGAGCTTCGGATACGCGGAGGTGCCGTTCCGTGCCACACTGCGGGCGATGCTTGAGTACTTCGACGCCGACCGTGCCGCCTCGAAGTTGCTGTTTCGCGACGCCTACACAAAGAACAACCGATTCAACGAGCGACTCAGCGGCGTCTATGAGCGCTACATCGACGACATCGAAACTCTCGTTGTCGCTGCGCAGAAACGGGGCGACATGGTGGCTGCACCGTCCCGGTTGGTGGCTTACACCCTGACCGTGCTGATTGGACAGATTGTGCACCGTCGGCTGACCACCGACGACGGCATGACAGCGGCAGCGGCCGCGGACTTCGTCGTCTCGCTGGTGATGAAGGGGCTCCGGCCAGAATAGACCCCTGACCGGGGTAACAGAACCATAACGGCTGGTCAGCGCCATCGGTGTGGCGAATTGACCGGGGCGGGATGTTCGTGCATTATCGACGGGGTAAGCACCTCGTTAGGTGAGGCGTCTACACGGATACAGGCCACTGACCCCGAACGTCGAGAGACGCCCAGGGTCAGGACAGCTCCTCCCGGCTTAAGGGTTGAGCCCAAGTGGCTTCCGGATTTTCCGGATACGGCGTGTAGTGCCGAAACTCTGACGAGTGGGGTGCGGTTTCCCGAGATTGTCGGGTTCTGTATTCCTGCTTGCGTGCCAATTGTGCGGTTATCCGCACGTGCTGCGACCGCGAGGAGGTGAGGGACGCATGAGTTCCAGTGATAGTCCGGATCGATATCCGGGCTCCGTTTCGTCCCGAACCGGCCTGCGGCGCGTCGCTTTCAGCTGAGCTTTCTCGGCTCTGATCAGCACGTCGCCTCTCCCGAAGAGCGGTCTGTACCAGATCTGCTCGACGCCGTTTCGGACGGACATCGAATCCCGTTGTGCCCGTTTGACTTTCTGCGTAGGAGGCGATCATGACCGCTGTTCTGTACGACGAAGTAGCGGCGACGTCCGCACCCCGGCTCAGGGTGGTGCCTGACCCGGCGCCGACGGCTGTGCCGACGCCGAAGGCCTCCAAACGCCGTGACCCACTGCTGGTGGACTCCGACCCGTTGGTCGCGGGAGCTGCACGGTTGCTCTGCGTTCCGCTGCGGCAGCTCTACGCCGCGTTGTGGCGTGCGGGTGTACTGGAGGTTGGCGCCTGAAAAGCGCTCCCGTGGCTACGTTGTGACACCCGGGAGCGTTTCATTACTGCTGAGCGGTAATCAAAGCCGACAGTCCCTGCTGATAAGCCGTAAGGCTATGCCGCCAGCCGAGCTGGACTTGGCCGCCACTGTCGACGCTGATTTGCGCACCAACGTGGACGTATGGCGAGGGCGGCAGCAAGGGCACAATGTCGAGAAAGTTCACTACGCGGTAACAGCTTTCGATTGCAGCGTTGAACTTCTCGGCGAAATCGCTCACTCCGACCCGGGGCCCGGCGAACGTGATCAGCCGCGGCTCGATCGTGTTCGGTGGCATGTTCTGGGCGATGTCAGGCGCCGCGAGAACGGCTAGTGCCGCACCAAGGCTGTGGCCGGTGATCAGGATCTGATCGCAACCGGCCGTCGCGGTGGCCAGATTGGCGGCGATGTTGTGGCGGACAAGCTGGTAGACGTCCTGAAAGCCGGAGTGCACCTGCCCGAACCCGCTGACCGGACGGTAGTCGTCCGGTATCGCGTCGATATCGGCGACCCACTCTGCGAGGTCGGATGTGCCGCGAAAGGATACAAATGCGGTGCGACTAGACGGGTTATGGCCCATCAGCCCGAAGACGTTGGTGTTGGTGGTCATCGCGGCGACGGCGGGATGGGGATTTATCATCGCGGTGAGCGCCACGGCGTCCGCCTGGATGAGGCTGGTCTGGCTGTATCCGGCCGGCAGAGTCGCGGTGTTGCCACCCATCACCGTGTAGGCCGCTTGCGCCAGCGGCAGCGCCACGTCGCGCGCAAACGCAGGGTCGAATGCCACAGCCGCAGTCTAGAAAAGCTGTGCCGAGTTGACATACGATCCGGCCAGACCTGGTGCGAAGGGAGCGCGTCATGGCTACCGATCTGACGCTTTATCTCGACGATGAGCCCGGCGAATTGGCCCTCGTCGGCGACGTGCTGGGCAGAGCCGGTGTGAACATTGCCGGTCTGTGCGCCCTTACCAGCGGGGGAGGGCGCGCGGAAGTGCACATTCTCGTGCAGGACGCCACATCCGCGTTCGAGGCGCTGGAGGGCGCCGGGCTCAAGATCGTCGAGGAGCAAGAGGTCATCGTGCTCGATATCACCGATCGTCCCGGTGCCCTCGGCGAAGTGGTCCACAAACTCGGTGCCGCGAAGGTCAACATCGAAACCGCCTATCTGGCCACCAACACCCGATTGGTGCTTGGTGCGGACAACCTGGCCGGCGCCAAGGCTGCGCTGGCCTGAGTTCGGCTACGCGAGGCTCGCCCCTGCTGTCTTGATGCTTGTTGAGCCAGATGTACGCTGACGTCCGTTACTAGCCTTGCTGCCTACCGTCGCGAACCTGGCTGCGGCAGAGTCGAACTCAGGAGACGTCGTATCGATGACCGAAATGCACGCGTTCGACCGCGCGCTCGTTCTCGAGGTCGTCGACGACGATGTCGTCCGGGGCAGGACTCACTCTGAGTGGGCGAACATGGTCGGGCCCTTCGGCGGAATCACCGCGGCGATCCTGCTGCGCGCCATGGAGTCGCATCCCGACCGGATCGGCGAGCCGGTGGCGCTGACGGTCAATTTCGCTGCGCCCATCGCCGACGGCGAGTTCGAGATTTCGCGTCGAGCACCGCGCACCAACCGAACCAACCAGCATTGGATCGCGGAGCTCAGTCAGGACGGTGGGGTCAAGACGACGGCTACAGCCGTATTCGGGATCCGACGCGACACCTGGTCAGACGCCCAAGCGGTGGCGCCCGGTGCGCCGCCGCCGGACGAGATCCCGCATGCCAAGCCGGAGAACCTGCCGACCTGGGTTCAGATGTACGACATGCGTTTTGCCGAAGGCTCGTTCTCCGGTGGCAACGTGGAAATCGGCCCGTCGTCGACGACCACACTCTGGGTGCGCGATCGCACTCAGCGATCCATCGACTTTCCGGCACTGACCGCGTTGTCCGACATCTTCTTTCCGCGAATCTTTCTACGCCGCGGGGTGGTGCCGTCCGGCACGATTTCCATGACGACGTATTTCCACGCCGATAGCGGGCATCTCGACGGCCTCGGGGGCGACTTCGTGTTGGGAACCGCGCACGCCAACGGCTTCGACCGTGGATTCTTCGATCAGAGCGCGCAGCTGTGGAGCCGCGACGGTGCGCTGCTCGTCACGACATACCAGCTCGTCTACTTCAAGGGCTGACGCTGATTCCGGTGAGCCAGCGGGCCGTGATCGTCCGCCTTGGGGCGAGCCGTAGAATTGCCTGCACGGCGTCGATCCGGCCATCACCGGGGAGCCTTCGGAAGAACAGCCGGCATCCGCACTCCGCAGGCTCAGTAGACCCGAACGGTTAGGCCCGTCATAGCCGATAACGAGCGGCCACGCCACGGCGTGGCAAGCGGGGTGGTACCGCGGCGCTTGCGCACCAGCGCGACGTCGTCCCCGTGCCCGACAGTGGCACATGGAGACGACGCGCCGTGACCGAGAACACCTATCCGAAGCCGGCCGGCGGTGCACCCGACTTGCCGGCGCTGGAGCTCGACGTTCTCGACTACTGGGCGGCCGATGACACCTTCCGGGCCAGCATCAACCGTCGTGCAGACGCCCCCGAATACGTGTTCTACGACGGGCCGCCGTTCGCCAACGGCCTGCCGCATTACGGGCATTTGCTCACCGGGTACGTCAAGGACATCGTCCCGCGCTATCGCACCATGCGCGGCTGCAAGGTGGAGCGCCGCTTCGGTTGGGACACCCATGGCCTGCCGGCCGAACTGGAGGTCGAGCGGCAGCTGGGCATCACCGACAAATCCCAGATCGACGCGATGGGTATCGCCGCGTTCAACGACGCCTGCCGGGAGTCGGTGTTGCGCTACACCGGCGAATGGCGCGCCTATGTGACCCGGCAGGCCCGCTGGGTCGACTTCGACAACGATTACAAGACGCTGGATCTGCCCTACATGGAGTCGGTGATCTGGGCGTTCAAGCAGCTGTGGGACAAGGGGTTGGCCTACGAGGGTTACCGGGTGCTGCCGTACTGCTGGCGTGACGAGACCCCGTTGTCCAATCACGAGCTGCGGATGGATGACGACGTCTACCAGAGCAGGCAAGATCCGGCTCTCACCGTCGGATTCGCCGTTGGCGAGGGCGATTTGGCGGGGGCGCACCTGCTGGTGTGGACGACGACACCGTGGACTCTGCCGTCGAACCAGGCGGTGGCCGTCAACCCCGACGTCAGCTACGTGCAGGTGTGTGCCGGTGAGCACCGCGTCATCCTGGCCGAGGCCCGATTGGCGGCCTACGCGCGCGAACTCGGCGACGAACCGGACGTGCTGGGCAGTTACCAGGGCAGCGACCTGGTGGGCACCCGGTATCGGCCGCCGTTTCCGTATTTCATGGACTCGCCCAACGCTTTTCAGGTGCTCAGCGCCGACTTCGTAACGACCGAGGACGGCACGGGGATCGTGCACCTGGCACCGGCCTACGGCGAGGACGACAAGGACACCGCCGACAAATCCGGCATCGTGCCGGTGACGCCTGTCGACTCAAAGGGCCGATTCGACGCCACCGTGCCGGATTATCAGGGTCAGCACGTCTTCGACGCCAACTCGCAGATCATCCGGGACTTGAAGAACCACACCGGTCCGGCCGCGGCGAACGGTGCGGTGCTGATCCGACAGGAAACCTACGACCACCCCTACCCGCACTGCTGGCGGTGCCGCAATCCACTGATCTACCGAGCGGTTTCGTCGTGGTTCATCAAGGTCACCGAGTTCCGCGACCGCATGGTCGAGCTCAACCAGCGGATCACCTGGTATCCCGAACACGTCAAGGACGGTCAGTTCGGCAAATGGCTGCAGGGTGCCCGGGACTGGTCGATTTCACGAAATCGGTATTGGGGCACGCCTATTCCGGTATGGGCATCCGACGATCCGGCCTATCCGCGAATCGACGTCTACGGCAGCCTCGACGAGTTGGAGCGCGACTTCGGAGTTCGGCCCGATAATCTGCACCGGCCCTATATCGACGAGCTCACCCGGCCGAACCCGGACGACCCGAGCGGACATTCGACGATGCGGCGCATCCCGGACGTGTTCGACGTGTGGTTCGACTCCGGTTCGATGCCGTACGCACAGGTGCACTACCCGTTCGAAAACGGCGACTGGTTCGACACGCACTATCCTGGTGATTTCATCGTCGAATACATCGGGCAGACCCGCGGCTGGTTCTACACGCTGCACGTGCTGGCCACCGCGCTGTTCGACCGGCCGGCATTCAAAACCTGTGTCGCGCACGGGATCGTGCTGGGCAGCGACGGCCAGAAGATGAGCAAGTCGCTGCGCAACTATCCCGACGTCAGCGAGGTGTTCGACCGCGACGGCTCCGACGCGATGCGCTGGTTTCTGATGGCGTCGCCAATTCTGCGCGGTGGCAACCTGATCGTGACCGAGCAGGGCATCCGTGACGGAGTGCGCCAGGTGTTGCTGCCGTTCTGGAACGCCTACAGCTTCCTGGCCCTCTACGCGCCGAAAGTCGGTACCTGGCGTGCCGATTCGCACCACGTTCTGGACCGCTACATCCTGGCCAAGCTGGCGGTGTTGCGAGACGATCTGACCGCCGCGCTGGATGGCTGTGACATCTCGGGGGCGTGCGAGCAATTGCGCCTGTTCACCGAGGCACTGACGAATTGGTATGTGCGGCGGTCACGTTCGCGGTTCTGGGAAGAGGACCCCAACGCGATCGACACCTTGCACACCGTGCTCGAAGTGGCCTCGAGGCTTGCCGCGCCGCTGCTGCCGATCACCACCGAGATCGTCTGGCGCGGCATCACTGCGGAGCGCTCGGTGCATCTGTCCGACTGGCCGGCCGCCGAGTTGCTGCCCACGGACCCCGAACTGGTCGCCGCGATGGACCAGGTGCGCGAAGTGTGCTCGGTGGCGTCGTCGCTGCGTAAAGCCAAAAAACTGCGGGTGCGGCTGCCGCTGCCGAAACTGACTGTCGCGGTGGATAATCCACAGCGGCTGGAGCCGTTCACCGATCTGATCGCCGACGAGCTCAACGTCAAGGCGGTCGAGCTGACCGAGGACATCGCCCGGTACGGCCGTTTCGAGCTGACCGTCAACGCCCGGGTTGCCGGGCCCCGGCTGGGCAAGGACGTGCAGGCCGCGATCAAGGCGGTCAAAGCGGGTGAGGGTGTCGTGAACGCCGACGGCACATTGACCGCCGGTCCGGCGGTGCTGCAGCCCGAGGAGTACAGCTCGCGGCTGGTCGCCGCCGATCCCGAGTACACCGCGCCGTTGCCGGGCGGGGCCGGGTTGGTGGTGCTCGATGCCACCGTCACCCCGGAGCTCGAGGCCGAAGGCTGGGCCAAGGACCGCATCCGCGAACTGCAGGAGCTGCGTAAGTCGGCAGGGCTCGATGTCTCCGATCGGATCAGCGTGGTGATGTCGGTGCCGGCACAGCGGGCGGACTGGGCGAGCACCCATCGTGATCTGATCGCCGGGGAAATCCTGGCCACCAGTTTTGAATTCGGTGAGCCGAGCGACGGAGTGCAGATCGGCGATGACGTGCGGGTGGCGATCGCTAAGGCTTGACCGCGCGCCAGCGCAGACTGCCCCGGCCCATCTCGACGTGTACGTTGCCAAACCCTTTTGTGTGCAGGCGATCCGGTAGATCATCGGGTGACACCGGGTTGCAAATATCGCGAAAATGCAGAACCCGGAATGGGATCGACGCGGCACTGTCGCTGCCGGCGAACACCCCGCCCGGGCGCAGCACACGGAACACCTCGGCGAATAGCTGATCCTGCAGTACCGCCGTCGGGATGTGGTGCAGCATGGTGAAGCAGACCACCGAACTGAATTCGCCGGCCGGCAAGCCGGTGTCGGTTCCGTCACCGCGGATGATCCGGGCGCGGTCACCGTAGGCATTCTGTAGCCGCTCGGCCATCACCTGGTCGATCTCGACCGCGGTGTAATGCGGCGCGCGGTCGATCAGCACCCGGATGTTGGCCCCATAGCCGGGCCCGATCTCCAGCACGTTGTCGCCGAGGTCGACGTCGGCAAGGGCCCACGGCAGCAGGCTTTCTTCGACCGACTTGAAGTAGCGGTCTGAGCTGCAGAAAATGCGATGGCACAGGTTCATTGCCATATCTGCAGACGTTAGCGCAATAGCATCGGTGATTGTGGATTCCCGCTGGGTGCTGCACCTCGACATGGATGCGTTCTTCGCGTCCGTCGAACAGCTGACCAGGCCCACGTTGCAAGGCCGGCCGGTACTGGTCGGCGGGTTGGGCGGGCGCGGCGTGGTGGCCGGCGCCAGTTATGAGTCACGGGTGTTCGGGGCGCGGTCAGCGATGCCGATGCATCAGGCGCGCCGGTTGATCGGTGTGACGGCGGTCGTCCTGCCGCCGCGCGGCGCGGTGTACAGCGTCGCCAGCCGCCGGGTTTTCGACACCGTACGCGCCGTGGTGCCCGTCGTCGAGCAGCTCTCCTTCGACGAGGCGTTCGGCGAGCCGCCGGAACTCGCCGGCGCTACCGAGACCGAGGTCGAACAGTTCTGTGCGCACCTACGGCGACGGGTGCGCGACGAGACCGGTTTGATCGCCTCGGTCGGCGCGGGGTCGGGCAAGCAGAGCGCCAAGATCGCCTCCGGTCTGGCCAAACCCGATGGCATTCAAGTGATTCGGCGCGCCGACGAGAAACGGCTCCTGGGCGGCCTGGCGGTACGCAAGCTGTGGGGGATCGGCCCGGTCGCCGAGGAGAAGCTGCATCGGCTGGGCATCGACACGATCGGACAGTTGGCCGCGCTCAGCGACGGCGAGGTGGCCAACATCCTGGGGGCCACGATCGGACCCGCGTTGCACCGGCTGGCCCGCGGGATCGACGACCGCCCAGTCGCCGAGCGCGCCGTCGCCAAACAGATCAGCGCCGAATCCACCTTCGCCAGCGATCTGACCACGCTGGAGGAGTTACGTGAGGCGATCGCGCCCATCGCCGAGCACGCGCATCAACGACTCTGCCGCGACGGCCGCGGCGCCCGAACGGTCACGGTCAAGCTAAAGAAATCCGACATGAGCACCCTGACCCGCTCGGCCACCCTGCCCTACGCGACCACCGATGGCGCCGCGCTGGCCGCGCTGGCCCGGCGGCTACTGCTCGATCCGCGCCAGATCGGCCCGATTCGCCTACTGGGCGTGGGCTTTTCGGGACTGAGCAACGTGCGGCAGGATTCGTTGTTCCCCGAATTGGAGTTGACGATCTCGGACGCCGATGAGGAAGCCGACGCCGAGCACGCCGAGCGCGACACCGCCGCGGCGGCGACGGCCGACACCAGCGCCTGGCGAATCGGTGATGACGTCACGCACCGGGATCTGGGGCACGGCTGGGTGCAGGGCGCCGGCCATGGCGTGGTCACCGTGCGTTTCGAAACCCGCGGTTCAGGGCCGGGCCCGGCGCGGACGTTCGCCGCCGATGCCGAGGACATCACCCCGGCGAATCCGATCGACAGCCTCGACTGGCCGGACTATCTCGCCGCCCTGGCCGAGAGCGCATCAGCTCAGGCGGCCGACGAGGTCGCCCAGCGGTAGCCGCGCCGTCAGCGCGGCCATCACCAGCACCCTCGCCTGACTCGGCGGTAGCGCAGGCACCATCACTGCCCCAGCGTCGACCAGGTCGCGGCCCGGTCCATAGCCCGGGCTGACCCGGCCACCGGTAACCCGGGTCGACACCGCGACCACGACACCGTCGTGGCAATGCCGCCGCACTCCGTCGACCACCGCCGCGGGGGCGTTGCCCGAGCCGAGTGCCTGCAGCACGATGCCGCGCGCACCGGCAGCCACGCACGCGTTCATCGCCGCCGCGTCGGCTCCCGGATAGGCCGCAATGATGTCGACGCGCGGGGCGGTCGCCGCACTCAGTTCGCCGAGGAACGGCCGAGTCTTGGACCGGGTCAGCGTCACCCCGCCGTTCACGTTGCCGAGCAGCTCGCCGGCGAATGCGTCGGCGGTCGCCACCTCGTGCAGGCCGGCCGGCCGAAGGATCCGGCCGGCGAAAGACACGAGTACACCGAGTTCGCGGGCGCCTGCGTCCGAGGCCACGGACACCGCGTCGCGCAGATTCACCGGCCCATCCGCGTCCGGCGCGTCCGCGCTGCGCATGGCGCCGGTGATCACGACCGGGACCGCGCCCGAATAGGTCAGATCCAGCCACAGCGCCGTCTCCTCGAGGGTGTCGGTGCCGTGCGTGACGACGACGCCCACCGCGCCGCCGTCGGCCGCGGACCGCGCCGCGACCGCAATCGCATCCCAGTCGGACGGGGTCACCTCCGAACTGTCCTTGGCCATCACGTCGACGACGTCGACGTCGAGGCCGGCGGCCAACTCGGCGCCGCCGTGCGTCGGCCGCCGCACCCCATCGGCTGCGGTGCGGCTGGCGATGGTCCCGCCGGTGGCGATGACGGTCACTCGGCTCACGCTGAGATCATCCCGCACTCGCCGGGCAGCCGGGCGCGGCGGGGTCACCGTCGTGGCGCTAGTGGATGATGGGGGAGTGACGGACCAACCAGCGGGATCGGCTGAGCCGGTGACCGAGGCCACGACAGCCGAGGAAACCGAGACGCCGCAAGCCCCCCGGAGGCGGCAGCTTCTGCTGTTGTCGGTCGCCGCGGTCGTGCTGACCCTGGACATCGTCACCAAGGTGCTCGCGGTCAAGCTGCTGACGCCGGGCCAGCCGGTACCGATCATCGGTGACACTGTGACCTGGACATTGGTCCGCAATTCCGGGGCTGCGTTCTCGATGGCGACCGGCTACACCTGGATGCTGACGCTGATTGCCAGCGCTGTCGTGCTCGGGATTTTCTGGATGGGTCGCCGATTGGTGTCGCCGTGGTGGGCCGTCGGCCTCGGAATGATCCTGGGCGGCGCGATGGGAAACCTGATCGACCGCTTCTTCCGCTCGCCGGGGCCGCTGCGCGGGCATGTGGTCGATTTTCTGTCGATCGGCTGGTGGCCGGTATTCAACGTCGCCGACCCGTCGGTGGTTGGCGGGGCAATTCTTCTTGTCATGCTGTCTGCGCTCGGCTTCGACTTCGACACCGTTGGCCGTCGAAAGGCCGACGACGTGGCGGACCAGCCTGTCGAAGGCGTCGACGAACCTCGATGACCGATCGGTCAATGCCGGTGCCGGAAGGGCTCGCGGGGATGCGCGTCGACGCGGGGGTGGCGCGGCTGCTCGGGTTGTCGCGCACGGCCGCGGCGGCGCTGGCCGAAGAGGGCGGCGTCGAGCTGGACGGAGTGCCGGCCGGCAAGTCGGATCATCTGACCGCGGGGGCGTGGCTGCAGGTTCGGCTGCCCGAGCCGCCCGCCCCGCTGGAGAACACGCCCGTCGAGATCGAGGGTATGACGATCCTGTACTCCGACGACGACATCGTCGCCGTGGACAAGCCCGCGGGGGTTGCCGCGCACGCGTCGGTGGGCTGGACCGGGCCGACGGTGCTCGGTGGGCTGGCCGCGGCCGGCTACCGAATCACCACCTCCGGAGTGCACGAGCGGCAGGGGATCGTGCACCGCCTCGACGTCGGTACCTCCGGCGTCATGGTCGTGGCGATCTCCGAGCGGGCGTACACCCTGCTCAAGCGGGCGTTCAGGGAGCGGACGGTCGACAAGCGGTATCACGCTCTGGTGCAAGGACACCCGGACCCGTCCAGCGGCACCATCGACGCGCCGATCGGACGCCACCGGGGGCACGACTGGAAATTTGCGGTTACCTCCGATGGCCGGCACAGCCTGACCCACTACGACACCGTCGAGGCCTTCGTTGCCGCAAGCCTGCTTGATGTGCACCTGGAAACTGGTCGCACACACCAGATTCGGGTGCACTTCGCCGCGCTGCATCATCCCTGCTGTGGCGACCTGACCTACGGCGCCAACCCGAAGCTCGCGAAAAAGCTTGGACTGGAACGTCAGTGGTTACATGCCCGATCGCTGTCGTTCACCCACCCCGGCGACGGACGGCAGATGGAGATCGTCAGCCCCTATCCGCAGGATCTACAGCACGCGCTGGATGTGCTTGGGGCCGAACACTAATTTCGCGCTTTGCGCGGATAGCTCTTCGCCTCATCGACCCATTGCCACTCGACCCGGCCGATCTCCAGCGACAGCAATGCGACAGTCGGGTTGTCGCAGTGGATTTCGTGAGCGGTGCGGAACGCGGCCGCTTCGCCGGACGGGGGCAGGTGCGGCCGCAGGCCCTCGAACCACTCGTCGCCGACGGCGTTGGGTGGATCGTGGTCGCGGGGACCGGCAGCCCACTGCCGATAGATATCCCGTGCGGCCGCCAGGCCGGCTCGCCAGTGTTGGACGGTCTCGTGTCGTTGTGCGTGCAGACTCGCAATCATCTGGTGTTTGCGTTCGGAGTTCGACGCCAGCCATGGGAACCAGGTGTCGGCCATCAATCGCACGACGCCCAGGATTCCTGCGCTCGACGCGCCTGCTATCACGCCGACCAGACCCATCGTGGCCATGCTCATACGCTGATCGTTGCATCCACGCGGAGCTCTGGCAGCCCGATCCGTTGCTACGGCTTGCGGGCCTCGACGAGCAGCCGCGTTGAATGCGCTACGAACGGGCCGTTCGTCTCGATGTGCTCGTGCAGTTCGCGCAGCCGTTGGCGATACCGGTCGACGCTGAAGTCGGGCACGGTCCAGATCACCTTCCGCAGGAAGTAGATCACCGCACCGATATCGAAGAACTCGGCCCGGAGACGCTCCAGGCGCATCTGGATGACCTGCAGACCGGCGGCTTGTGCCTGCGCGGTCTGGGTGTCGGGTTGCAGCTCGGCCCATTTGTCCGGTTGCGGTCCGAGGAAGTATTCGAACAGCTCCGACATCGTCGCGGGTCCGATCTGCTGCGCCAGGTAGCTGCCGCCGGGGCGAAGCACTCGGGCGATCTCATTCCAGCGCACCACCGTCGCGTGCCGGCTGGTCACCAGGTCGAACGCCTGGTCGGCAAACGGCAAGGGTTCCTCGGCTCGCGTCGCCACCACCACGACCCCGCGCGGGTGGAGCAACCTGGTGGCCAGCGCCGCGTTCGGCGGCCACGATTCGGTGGCGACCATCGTCGGTGGGAAGGTTTGCGCTCCGGACACCACCTCGCCGCCGCCGGTATCGATGTCCAGACCGGCTGACGCCTGTGCCAACCGCTGGCTCATCAGTCGTTGGTAGCCCCACGACGGACGTTCTTCGGTGGCGCGGCCGACGAGCCAGGAGAAGTCCCAGCCGTCGACCGGTGCCGCGTCGGCTTCGGAGACCAGCTCGTCGAATGACCGTGTCATGAGCCCATTGTCAACGATCCGACGTCAACTTCTCAGGGCGCGATCCTGATGTGGCCTGGCGGCGCGGGTTGGTCCGGTGTCGGGCTTGCCGGAGCGTCACCGCCGGGCGCGCCGCCCCCAGCTTCAGGAGGAGGAGCAGCGGGCGGCTCGGCTGGCGGCTCCGATTGTGGGGGCGCCGCGTGTCGCGGCGCTGGTTGCACGCGTTGCGGAGGCGGAGGTTCTTCCGGCACCGGCTGAACCTCTTGTGGAACCGGCGGCGGCCGCGCGGGAATCGGTAACGGCGTGGTCGGCAGGATTTCTCCGGTGGGAATTGCTCGGACGAATGAGGCGAATACCACTTCCCGGGACGTGACCGGTGCTCCGGCCGCGCCGGGTTGCGTCGCGA
>NZ_JBAPMI010000026.1:0-4806 GCF_049278535.1 Mycobacterium sp.
ACCCCACACAGCATGACGCGATCTTCCTCACGTTCGACGAGGACAACAACAACCTGTCACTGGGCTTCGGTAACGAAGGCAACAACGTTCCGATGATCGTCATCCCGAACGGTGGCGCCGTGACCGACGGGGGGATGATATCCGGCCCCTTCACCACCGACGCCCACTACAACGAGTACAGCCTGATGGCCACTATCGAAGACGCCTTGCGTGGGCATGCCTCGCCGAATGTGCTGGACCCGTTGGCCCCGCTCACTGACAACGACAAGTACGCCCAACCCATGAACGCTTTCTGGAATCTCCCATCGCCGTAGAGAACGGTGATCCAGAGCCGGGTGCGACGAGCTCAGGCCTTCGGGCAGAACATGCCCAGGATCTGCTGGCAATTGCTTCGGTCGATGACGAACGGCCCCGGATCCGTCGGGGGCGGAGGCGGTGGCGGCACCTGACCCTCGAAGATATTGTTCGCGACATTTCCCTGGCCGGTGTAGACGTACCAGTAGGTGTGGCAGACGTTGAAATCCCATCGGACCGGGTTTGTCACGTGGTTGCCGGTCTGCACCGGCGGATCCCCAGGGCACCAGTGGCACGGGCCGCTCGGGTTGTTTTCCGGGCAGCCGGGCCAGGCATCCGCTGCGGCAGTTCCCGCCGTTACGATCAGACCCGCCCCGAGGGCTGCCGACAGCAGTCCGCCGGCAACGACGTTCTTCAGAGTGGTGTGCATAGTCCGAAAAGTAGGGACGACCGCTTGGCAGATCCTTAACGCCCGCCCGAAGAAAAACTAGAACGTGTTTCAGAAATCGCCTTCCCTGCCCATCAACGCCTTGTTACGGTGACGCCCGTGATCCTCGACAAATTCAGACTCGATGACCAAGTCGCGATCGTTACCGGCGGTGGCCGTGGACTTGGCGCAGCCATCGCGCTGGCCTTTGCCGACGTCGGCGCCGACGTCGTCATCGCCTCGCGCACCCAATCCGAACTAGAGGCCGTCGCCGAAAAGGTCCGCGCCGCAGGCCGGCGCGCCCACATCGTCACCGCGGACCTGGCCCAGCCGGAGGTCACCGCGGAGCTGGCCGGCCAGGCCATCGAGGCGTTCGGGCGACTGGACATCGTCGTGAACAACGTCGGCGGGACCATGCCGAACGGGCTGCTCACCACCTCGACGAAAGACCTCAAGAGCGCGTTCACCTTCAACGTCGCCACCGCCCACGCCCTTACCGTCGCCGCAGTGCCGCTGATGCTCGAGCACTCCGGCGGCGGCAGCATCATCAACATCACCTCGACGATGGGACGGGTGGCCGGCCGCGGGTTTGCGGCATACGGCACCGCCAAGGCCGCACTCGCGCATTACACGCGACTGGCCGCGCTGGACCTGTGCCCACGGGTCCGGGTCAACGCCATCGCGCCCGGCTCGATCGCGACGTCCGCGTTGGACGTGGTCGCCTCCAACGACGAGCTGCGCGAGCCGATGGAAAAGGTGACACCGATGCGCCGCCTGGGCGAACCTGACGAGATTGCAGCCGCCGCAGTGTATTTGGCGTCGCCAGCCGGCGCCTACCTGACCGGCAAGGTGATCGAAGTCGACGGCGGCATCACGTTTCCCAACCTCGACCTACCGATCCCGGACCTGTGACCATGGCTATTCGAGTCGCGGCGATCAGCACCGGAAATGTCGGCATCCATGCTCTCAAAGCACTGATCAGCAATCCGGACTACGAGCTCACCGGCGTGTGGGTGTCCTCGGACGCCAAAGCCGGCAAAGACGCCGGAGAGCTTGCCGGCCTTGATGTCTCGACCGGGATCACCGCCTCGACCGATCTGGATGCGGTGCTGGCCACGGGCCCACAGTGCGCGGTCTACACCGCGCTGGCCGACAACCGGCTGCCCGACGCGCTCGAGGACTATCGGCGCATCCTGGCCGCCGGGGTGAATGTCGTCGGCAGCAGCGCGGTGTTCCTGCAGTACCCATGGCAGGTGCTCCCAGACGAGCTGCTCGCCCCAATCGAAGATGCTGCGCGGGAAGGCAATTCGAGCCTATTCGTGAACGGCATCGATCCCGGATTCGCCAACGACCTGCTTCCGCTGGCGCTGGCCGGAACGTGTCAGAGCGTCCAGCAGATCCGCTGCATGGAGATCGTCGACTACGCCACCTACGACAGCGCAGCCGTCATGTTCGACGTGATGGGATTCGGCAAGCCGCTCGACGACATCCCGATGCTGCTGCAACCGGGGGTGCTGAGCCTGGCGTGGGGGTCGGTGGTGCGCCAACTCGCCGCCGGTCTTGGCGTCGAACTCGACCAGGTCACCGAACGACACGAGCGGGTGCCCGCGCCCGAGGACTTCGACATCGCCTCGGGGCACATCCCCAAGGGCAGTGCCGCGGCGCTGCGATTCGAGGTGCACGGGCTGGTCGACGGCCACCCCGTGGTCGTCCTCGAACATGTCACCCGATTGCGCGAAGACCTGTGCCCCGAGTGGCCGCAGCCGGCACAACCCGGTGGCTGCTACCGGATCGAGATCACCGGCGAACCGTCCTACGGCATTGACGTCTGTCTGAGCAGCCCGAACGGAGACCACAACCACGCCGGTCTGGTGGCGACGGCGATGCGCGTCGTCAACGCCATCCCCGCGGTGGTGGCCGCGCCCGCCGGGATCCGCACCACCCTGGACCTGCCGCTGATCACCGGCCGCGGCCTGTACTCGGCCGGCTAGAGGTTTCGGCTAACCTAACTTTCTTATTCGTAGACGGAAAGTGAGTTAGGTGGCCCAGGACACCAGCGCGCGGCTCAAAACCGGGTGGTATCTGCTCGGCCCCGCCTTCGTGGCCGCCATCGCCTACGTCGACCCGGGCAACGTCGCCGCGAACATCAGCGCGGGCGCGCAGTTCGGCTTCGCGCTGCTGTGGGTGATCGTCCTGGCGAATGTGATGGCCGGGCTCGTGCAATACCTGTCGGCGAAGCTCGGGCTGGTGAGCGGGCGCACGCTGCCCGAAGCAATCGGCGGACAGCTCGGCCGCCCGGCCCGGCTGGCCTTCTGGCTGCAGGCCGAGATCGTCGCGATGGCCACCGACGTCGCGGAGGTGATCGGCGGTGCGATCGCGCTGCATATCCTGTTCGGGCTACCGCTGCTGGTCGGCGGGGTCATTACCGGGGTGGTGTCGCTGCTGCTGCTGCGAATTCAGGACCAGCGCGGCCAACAGATTTTCGAACGCGTGATCACCGGGCTGCTGCTGTTGATCGCCGTCGGCTTCACCGCCAGCTTTTTCGTGGCGACGCCGCCGCCCGGGGATGTGGTCGGCGGGCTGGTGCCGCGATTCCTCGGAAAGGAAAGCGTGCTGCTGGCCGCAGCCATCCTGGGCGCGACGGTGATGCCGCATGCGGTGTATCTGCATTCCGGGCTGGCCCGAGACCGGCACGGCCATCCTGAACCCGGCCCCGAGCGACGGCGACTGCTGCGGATCACCCGGCTGGACGTCGGGCTCGCGATGGTCGTCGCGGGTGGGGTAAACGCCGCCATGCTGCTGGTCGCTGCGCTGAATATGCGGAGCCGCGGCGGCATCGGCTCCATCGAGGTGGCCTACACCGCCGTACACGACACGGTGAGTCCCCTGATCGCTGTGTTCTTCGCGGTCGGGTTGCTGGCGTCGGGGCTGGCGTCAGCATCGGTGGGCGCCTACGCCGGCGCGATGATCATGCAGGGGCTGTTGCATCGGTCGATTCCGATGGTGCTGCGCCGGTTGGCCACGCTGGCGCCCGCGCTGTTGATCCTTGCCCTGGGTTTTAATCCGACCCGCACGTTAGTGCTGTCGCAAGTGGTCTTGTCCTTCGGCATACCGTTCGCGTTACTGCCGCTGGTTCGACTGACCGGCAATCGGGAGCTGATGGGAACCGACGTCAACCACCGGGTCACCACCGCCGTCGGCTGGCTGATCGGCGTGCTGATCAGCCTTCTCAACGTGGTGCTGATCTACCTCACCGTGACGAGGAGCGGCTCGGCCTAGCACCGGGAGTCCCGTTGTCCTGCTGCGGTTCTCCGCAGGCAGAAAGCTCGAGGAGTTCATCCAGCAGCGCGTCCATCTGGCTGATCGACGGCAACGGTCCGCCGCGCTGGCGATAGGCGCTACGGACACTGGCCAGCAGTCGTAAATCACGCTCGACCGTGTGCCGGTCCCGCGTGCCGTCGTCGTCCGCGCCGCCCATCAAACAATCCTTTCACCGCGGGCAGCCTCGCAAACACGATGACGTAGGGAATCAACCTCGCGGTCACCGCCAACTCAGAAGTCGTTCGGGCACTTGACCGAACATGCGCCCGCCTGCCGACACCGTCGGAGGCCGAGCAAATAATTCGCTCGGCTAACATCGAGATCGTGACGCAGCGCCGTCGTCATTCCTACTTCGCGTACGGGTCGAATCTGTGCGTGCGGCAAATGGCGCAGCGGTGCCCCGAGGCCGTCAACGCACGCCGGGCTGTGCTCGGCGACCACGATTGGCTGATCAATCAACGCGGGGTGGCGACCGTCGAACCATTGCACGGGACGCAGGTGCACGGAGTCGTCTGGGATTTGTCCGACCACGATCTGGCCGCCCTGGACAGCGCCGAAGGCGTGCCGGTGCGGTACCGACGCGACCAATTGACCGTGCAGACCGAAGGCGGGCCGTCGGATGCGTGGGTCTATGTCGACCATCGCGTGAATCTGGGGCCGCCGCGACCGGGCTATCTGGAACGCATCATCGACGGTGCTCTGCATCACGGGTTGCCCCAGCACTGGATCGATTTTCTGCGACGATGGGATCCCGCGCGGTGGCC
>NZ_JBAPMI010000027.1:0-13329 GCF_049278535.1 Mycobacterium sp.
GGCCAGCGCTGCGCTCAGCGGAATCACCTCGTCCAGCGGCGGCAGCCACAGCTCGGGTGCACGGGGGCCGTAGCGCGCGAGCTGGTCGCCGATGGTGGCGATCAACTTGCGTGACGGCGCGATCGGCTCGTCGTGACCGTTCTTGGCGATCACCGTGGTCTGGTCGGGCTCCACGCGACCCGCGGTGAACAGCTTCGGCTCGGGAACCGAGTGCACCACAAGCGTTTTCGGCGCCCGAGGCGGATCGTAGATGCCGTCGACGTAGGTACTGCGGAATCGAATCGGCGCAGCGCCAGGCGCGGGCACCAGGAAGCCAACGCCCTTGTGCTCCTTGCCCGCTTCGATGTGATACGCGTCCTCCACGCCGATGATCGACCTGGACACGGCGGGGCTGGCCACCTTCAGACCGATCCGGTAGGAGGTGTTCTTGTCGATGTCCTTGATCTTCCCCACGTCCAATGTCTGCGATGCGAAAAGGATGTGGATCCGGAACGAACGACCCTTGCGGGCGACGTAGTCGAACAACTCCGCGTACTCAGGGTGATCGGACAGCATCAACGTGAACTCGTCGGCGACGACGAACAGCGTCGGGATCGGCGGCAGGTCATGTCCGGCGGCGATCGCGTTCTCGTATTCGGTCACCGAGTTGAATGCGCTGCCCTGCACCTTGCGGCCGGCCTCACGCAGCATCATTTCGCGGCGCGCGACTTCGCCGCGCAGCGTGTCGGCGAAGCGGTCGGCCAGCGACTTCTTCTCGGCCATATTCGAGATCACCGCGACGACCTGAGGGAAGTTGCGGAAAATGTCGGCGCCGGCCTCACCCTTGAAGTCCGCGTAGATCACGATCAGCCGCTCGGCGGAGTGAGTGGTCAACAGCGACAACAGAATCGACATCAAGGTCTGCGATTTTCCGGCACCGGTCATACCGATCATCAAGCCGTGCGGCCCCATCCCGCCTTCGGCTTCGTCTTTGAGGTCGAAGATCAACGGCTCGCCGGTGGCGGTGACGCCGATCGGAACCCGCAACTCGTCGTCGCGGTGCCGCGGTGCCCACATGGTCGGCACGTCGAGCCGCGAGGCGTCCGGGATGCCCAGCAGCGTCGTGAACGTTGCGCCACGGGTGGCCGTCGACTGCAGGCCGCTGTGCGTCGGGTTGGAGTCCCACCGGGACAGCCGGCGCCCCAGGTGCGCCGCGTCGTCGACGCCGAGCTGGTCGGCGCTGTCGATGTAGCGCTGCCAGCCACCGGGCTGCCAGCGGTCGATCGCGCCCTCGGCGATTCGCAGGATGGGCCGCTCGGGATCCGAGTACTGCTCCCGGTGCGGCGCGGTGGTCGATCGGTGTACGACGGTGACTCCGGCGCGCCCGATAGCCAGGGGCGAGGCGCTTAGGTCGAAGTCCGGGTCGTCGACGATGATCAGCAAGTGCCGCAACGCATCCCCTGGTCCGCCGGCGAATACCGGACGGTCGGACAGCGCGGTCCCCAGCAGCGTGGTCAGCTCTTCGGGCTTGGCGGACAGGTAGCGGGCCGGACCCACACCGTCGGCTTCGGCCGGGATGTCCACGTGTGGTAACCACTTCACCCAGGACCATTCCGGAGACTCGAGATCCGGGGTAGCCACCGCGATGCCGAGAACGGTCGGGTCATGCCATGTCACCGCCTGAGCGACCCAGGAACGCAGCGCAGCGCGCACCTCGTCGGCGTCGCCGAGCACGGTAACCCGGGACACCTTGGTCAGATCGATACCGGTCGGCACATCGCGAACGGTGCGCTGAGTGTCCAACAGGCTGCGTAATGCGCTGTGCGACACCGGTTCCAGATCGACCTCGTCAGCAATGTCGTTGACGCGCAGCGCGGTGTCCAACGTGGCCGAGTGCACGCCGGCACGCACCACCAGGAAGTCGCCATCCTGCGGGTCGCGCTCCCACTGCCGTCGCGACCCGGGGATGGCGGCCAGTTCCGCCGGTTCCGGGTGCGACCATTCGGCTGCGGCGCGCTGCGCGGAGGCTTGGGCCCGGACGTTGTCCCGGACTACCGACAGGTAGCGGAGGTAGTCGGCGCGCTCCGCGTCCACTTCCTCAGTGCGCGACTTGTTGTCGCCCCCACGGAAAAACGCCGTGGCAGCCAGCAGCAACACAAAGGGAAAGAACAACGTCTGCGGAGAGATGAGTCGCATACCGGTCGCGACCATCGCGACGATCATCCCGACAATCAACAGCACGATCACCACCGGCAGCGCCCGGCGCAGCAGCGACGGCGGAATCACCCGCGGCAATTCCGGCGGTGCTTCGATACTGATGCTGCCCTTTCGGGTGACCGGCGAGGGCAGCCGGCGGCGTGCCTCGAAAATCAAGCGGCTCATCGGTTTTGCCCTTCGGCTGAGGTGCGACCGGGTCGCGAGTCTGGGGCCAGGCCATCGTGCGCGAGCAGTGCATCAGCTCGCGACAGCGTCGGTCCGGGCGCATACAACGACAAGACGGACCAGGGAATCGGAGTCGCCGGCTGACTCAAGCCCAGTGCCTCAGCGGTTTTCGCATTTCCGGTGATGCCGCCCTGCGCGGCTTCGTTGTCGATGCCGTACCGGACACCGGTGTCGGAGATCCAGAACAGCGACCCGGCAACCGGTGACGCGGCGTTGTGCCCGACGGTCTGAGCGAAGTACCCGGTGCCAGGCGCCATCGCGACCCGGCTGGCGGTGCCACCTGCACCGGCTCCGACCAGATCCTCGGTGTGCACCGCATCCGGAATCGGCAGCGCCGAACCGGCAAGCAACGTCAACGAATTGGTGCTGGCACCGGCCGGCTTACTCCAGTGTGCGCAGGTGACCGGATCATGCGCCGCGTCGAGCAGGCTGATCCGCTGCTCGGGGTAGCGGCTGGTATCCAACTGCCGCGACACCGGAAGCTTGGCGATTTTGTCGGCGCCCAGCGACGGCGGCTGATCCAGCCCGTAGGAGTTGGCGTTCCGCAGGATCGCGGCCAGCACCGGGGAGATCTGCTGCAGACCGTCGGGCAGCACCGCGTAATAGATCAGGCCGTTAGCCGAATTGCTCTCCAGGCCATGGGATTCGACCACTGCCCCGATTGGTGCGGGCACCGGGAATCGTGCGGGGCCGCCGGCATCGGGGATCACCGGAGCGGCCAGCGGCGGCGACTCGGGGATGGCGTTGAACAGGCCGCCGGCGATGGACCGCGGCGCGGGGATATCGGTACCCAAGCCCAGGGCGCTGGTCACCGCATGGTCGGCGAGGTCGATCCGGCTGCGCCGGCCGTCCCACAGCAGCCAGGCGCCGGTGGGGTTGCTGACCAACACCGCCTTCCCTGCCTGGACCGCGGCCGCCCGGGCGCCGGTGCTGTCGGGAGCGCCGGCAATCACCGTGACACCGGCCGCGGTACCACTGGCGGAATCACACACCGTCCAGTCGGCGTCCTTGCGGGTGCTCTGCACCATACGCTCAGGCGCACCCGGGATACCGATCAGGTTGCCGAGCGGAAACTTGTCCAGCTCACTGCTTTTCACCATGGTGGGGTTGGCCGGCTTGCCCGCGATCAGCCGGGCCGACGCCAGGTTCAACACCGGGTGCAGCTGATCGCCCACTCGCACGTAGATCGCGGCGGTGGACCGGTCGGCCAGCACCGGGTTGTTTGCCGCCGACCCGTTCGGCCGAATCAGCGAGAACACAAAGCAACCGACCAACCCGGTAATCAGTACGACAACGCCCATCAATACCGCGCGGGTCTGGGTGCGCAGCGGGTCGACCAGCATGCGCGTGTCGTGCAAGGCTACGCCAGAAGCTATGCGGCGCATCACAAATCGCCAGCCGGTGACCTGGTGGCGGGTGACGAAACCGCGCCGGTAGACAACTTTCTCGGGGTTGTCGTTGACGGGAGTGCGCGATGCGAAGGAACGCCGATCGTCGGGCGACTCAGCATTTGTCATCGTGCGCCACTCCTCCTCATCGCTTCGTCCCCCGCAAGCGGGAGGCGCCCCCACTGCATCGTCGCCGTCGCGGTCACGCCGGCATCTCCAGGCGCAGGCCTTCCAGCAGCGGCGGCACGGTGTTGGCGAGATCGGCGGCGGTGATCGTCATGAGCTCCTCGTCGGTGAAGTCACCGGTTTGCGCGTGTTCGGAGTGGTCCAACCGGAATTCCCTTTCCTCTTCTGACTTTTCGACGACGTTACGGACAAATCGACCGTTACCCGCGATGTCGAGCCCGCGACGTTCGACACCGGCCGAATCGGCCTTCGTCGTGCTGGCCAGATGGGCGAACAGTGCTTCCAGATCGTCGAGCGCCGGCTGTTCGAACGCGCTGTCACGGCGGGTGGCCATGAAGTTGGCGATCTCGATCAGCTCGGCCGGCTGGTAGGACGGGAAGTCGATGGTGCGGGTGAACCGGGACCGCAGACCTTGGTTGGTGTCCAAGAACCGATCCAGGTCGGCGCGATAACCCGCGATGATCACCACCAGGCGGTCACGGTCGTTTTCCATCCGGGCCAGCAAGGTGTCGATGGCCACCAGCCCGAAGTCGTTCTTGGCCCCGGTGGCAACCAGGGCGTAGGCCTCGTCGAGGAACAGCACGCCGTCCAGCGCGCTGTCAATGATCGCGTTGGTCTTGGCTTCGGTCTCCCCGATGTGCTGACCGATCAAATCGGCGCGGTGCACCTCTTTGATGTTCTCTTTCTTCAGAAGACCAAGGCCGCAATAGATTTTCGCCACCACACGGGCAATCGTCGTCTTGCCGGTTCCCGGCGGCCCGGTGAACACCAGGTGGTGGGTGCGCTGAGCCACTTCGAGCCCGCGTTCCTTTCGCACCAGTTCCATTGCCACCGCGCTCTTGAGTCGCGCGACCTGGTCCTTGACCTTCTCCAGACCAATGAACTCGTCGAGCTCTCGCTCGGCCTCGGACAGCAGTGCCGCCTTGCGCTCTTGTGCTCCGGGGTCGACGAAATCGCCTGGCTTGGGCTCGGTTTCAGGGTCCCACGGGTCGATGCGCGCGTCGATGCGGTCGGCGCTGGTGGGCACAATCCCGAAGCTGGAATCCGTCAGCGCCTCTTCGACGTGAGCGTTTTCCGGGTTGGCGGCATACAGGTCTTGCAGCACCTCGCGGGCGGTGTCCTCATCGCCCTCGGCGCGCAGTGACAGCCCCCTGGCTAACGCCCCGTCGACCGCGGCAACCGCGACCGGGCCGTCCGGCTCCTCGAGGTAGGACAGCGCGGCAGCAAACATACCCAGCCGCGCCAGCGAAATGCCCAACGCCACCTTGACGGCATGCGCGAAGTGCTCCTCGAGGCCCCGGTCGTTGACAATCGGCGACAGCAACTTGACCACATCCGCCCAGCGCTCGGCGCGGTAATGAATGGTCGACGAAACCCATCGGGCTTCCCGCGAGCTGGGTCGACGCCGACTGACATCGCTGACCAGTTGGTGCGCTGCGGAAAACCGCCCATCGCCGGCCAGCGCCGACGCGTAGGCAAGGTGGAAATCGTCTGGCTCGGTCGCGCGGAACCGGAGGTATAGGCCGGTGTCGTACTGGAAGCCCAGCGCGCCCGGCGTCAGCTCGACCTGGCGCTGCAGCACTCCAGTCGTCGCCACGTTGTGCGAAATCGCTTCCAGCACAGGCAGCGATGTATCGCCGGCGGCGGCCAGCCCAACCCATGCATCGGCCTGGTCGTGGGCTATGCGGACCAGGCCGGTGAATCCCGAGCGGGCGGCAGCCAGATCGGCGGGACGTGTCCGGTCATAGATAGTCAGCCCAAGCGCGCGGCAGCAGGTCGCGAATCGACTCGTTACGTCGTCATCCACCCGGGCGGTTGTCGGCCGGATGGCGACACTACCGGTGTCAGCGATTTCCACGCCTCAGTCTCCCCTTCGGAGGTAGTGTTGCCTAAGCTAACTTCGGCGAAGTTAGCATTGCATAAGCTGGGTGTCGAGACGCATGTATTCGCTGGATACGTGGCCTCGGTCGCCGGGCCGCAAAAAGCCCTGACGGTGCACGTCAATCCACCCCAGGGCGACTCCGGAAAGCGTTCTTGGCGCGGCGGGACGACTACGTCCCGACGCTCCGCCGTCCTGTGCCTTAATGAAAATGAGTGTCATTAGCTGGGAACATTACGCCATCGGGTTCTCATTTTTTGACCGCCCTGACCAAAGTGTTGCGGGCGATCATCGGCCCGGCCGCGATATCCGGTCCGGGCACTGGGCGGCCCACATCGCGTAGGTAATCCGCCAACGGCGTCGCGACCGCGGTCCAACCGTGTTCGTCGAACCATTGCTGGGCCGGGTCGTGCCGTTCGTTGTAGATCAGCTGAAAGAACAACCGGTCGTCCCCCTCGGCCCGAGCCGCGCGCTCGTCGGCGACGGCAGCCCGGAACGCTTCTTCGGGCAGCGCCGCGCTTTCTTCTACGGCGACGTGACTTCCCGAGCTGGCCAGCGCGTCGACCCTGGTGAACAGCTGCTCCCGTGCAGCGGCGGGCAGATAGACCAGTAGACCTTCAGCGATCCACGCCGAAGGTTCGGCAACATCGAAACCGCTTTTCCGCAACGCCTGCGGCCAATCGTCACGGAGGTCGCCGGGAACCTCGCGGCGCTCGGCGTTGGTTTTGGCGGCCCGCTCGGTCAGCACCTGACGCTTGAAATCGAGCACCTGGGGGCGGTCCAGTTCGAAGATCGTTGTCGCGTCGGGCCAGGTAAGCCGGTACGCGCGGGAGTCCAGCCCAGCGGCCAAGATGACCACCTGTCGTACGCCGGCGTCGGCGGTCCGACGAAAGTAGTCGTCGAAGTATCTGGTGCGGGCGCCCTGATAATTGACGAAATGCCGCCCCCAGTCAGGGGATTCCAGCGGATGGCCGGGCAGCTTGCCGTCGAGCACGTCGGCCGAGGGTCCGCCCACGGTCCGACAGAACACCTCGGCGAACGAGTCGACAGCCAGTGGATCGGGCTTGTTCGCTTCCAATGCTCGAGCGGTGGCCACCAGTAATGCCGTGGCGCCGACACTCGTGGTGATGTCCCAGTCATCAGTATCAGTACGCACGTCACCCGACCCTACGCCCGCTCAACAGCGCGTTAACGTCGCCAGTTCCAGTCACGTCGGCATTCAATACGACGTCGTGTCGTAGAACAAGACCCCGACCCGGTAGGGGGTATTGCCGGTGTTACACCAACGGCCGGCCGGCTTTGATCCGGCGGTCCAGATCCCACAGCAGCAGATTGAACGGGAACTGCCGGACAAATCGCGGCATCGCGTTGTTGACCGTACGAAGCACGGCGATCAGCCGGTCGAAGCGCCGCTGCGTAGCGGCATCCCAGGAGAAGCGCATCTCGTCGCGAAAGCGTTGCGGCAGAAAGCCTGCGGTGAGCAGCAGACCGAGCTTCTCCGGCTGCCGGCGGATAGATTCGGGTAGCGGCAGCGCCTTTATCCGGCCGACGGCGATCGGGTACAGGTAGTTACGAACGGCGTCGTCGATGTGGACCTTGTCGAGCTGCTCGTGCCAGTAGCGATCGAACGCTGCCCGGTCGGCCGGCCACATCTCCGGCGGCACCTGCAACGTGGAGCCGAGGACCACGGCTTCCCGATAGTGACGGTCGGCGTCATCCTCGTCCATCTCGCCGATGAACATGCGGTAGAAGTCCACTCCACCCTTGTAAAGGCAAGCGGCCACCCACAATTGCAAGTCGAGATCGAAGGCGTTGTATTGCACGGGGCTGTCCGGAGTCGAATACACCTGGGCGTGAGCGCGGTTCACCGCCTTCCGGAACGCCGCCTTCTGGGCGTCGTTACCCGACATGGCGACCGCGAGATAGGTGAACGTCGTGCGCGCCCGCTTGATCGGGTGCAGATCGATGCGGCCGCTCTCGACGCGGCTCTCCATCACGCCGTAACCGACACCTGGCCGGGCCAGCTGCATGATCACATTGGCCGGGCCGAGCAGCAACGCCATTCCCATCAACGTGTCGTCGAGCTGGGGCGTCCGCCGCGACCGACGTCCGCTGATGGGCGGTTCGCTCACCGCGCGCTCGACATGCCGGATTGGTTCGCTGACCGTCATCGCACACCTGCCCGCTAATTGTGAGAACGCTTGTTTCCTGATATTGCAGGGCGCCGCGACTGGTGTCAAGATGGGGTTCATGGCCACTGCCCCGACGACAAGCGCGCGGCCATACCGCGGCGTCGAGGCCGCCGACCGCCTGGCGGGCCGCCGGGCCAGCTTGTTGGAGGCCGGCCTCGATCTTCTCGGGGCCGATCAGCACGACGTCGCGGAGTTGACCGTCCGCGGCGTCTGTCGGCAGGCCGGCGTGGCCGCCCGCTACTTCTACGAAAGCTTCACCGACAAGGACGAATTCGTCGCAGCGGTCTTCGACTGGGTGATCGCCGAGCTGGCCACCACCACACAGGCGGCCGTCGCCGCGGCACCGCCGGAAGAGCAGACCCGCGCCGGCATGGCCAACATCGTCCGCACCATCGGTGGCGATCCCCGCGTCGGGCGCCTGCTGTTCAGCGCGCAACTGGCGAATGCGGTGCTGGTGCGCAAGAGGGCCGAATCCAGCGCGCTGTTCGCGATGCTGTCCGGCCGTCACGTCGAGAACGCGCTGCGGGTGCCGGAAAACGACCGCATCAAGGCCGCGGCGCATTTTGTGGTCGGCGGGGTGGCGCAGACGATCGGCGCGTGGCTGGCCGGCGATGTGCGACTCGACCCGGACCAGCTTGTCGACCAGTTGGCGTCGCTCCTCGATGAGCTCGCCGACCCGAGCCTGTACCGCGACTGATCGACTAGTGGGCGGCGGGAATGCGGCGGTCGGCCGACGTCTTGGGCACGGCCTGTGTGTCACTTGCGGTGAATTCTTTGATCCAGCAAGCGAACTCGAGCGTGATCCCGTCGGGATCCTGGAAATAGAACGACCGTACGTAGACACCGGGGTGCAGGGTGGCCGCGACCTGCCGCTCGCTCTCGTCATGGTTGAGCACCGGCCCGACCCGCACGCCTTTGTCTTTGAGCCGCTGCCGGTAGGCGTCGAACTTCTCGGCCGGGACATGGAACGCCAGGTGGTTCATCGTGCTCACCGCGCTGGTGATGTCGCCGATACCCGGGATGGCGGCGGGAGACGACAGGCCCGGCACCCGGTCCGGCGCATCGGCGAACCAGAAGAACGCGACGCAGTCGCCGTTGCCGGCGTCGAAGAAGAAGTGCTGTCCGGCCCCGCCGGGCAGGTCCAGCGACTTGATCAATGGCATGCCGAGGACGTTGCTGTAAAAATCCACGGTGCGGGCCATGTCCGAGCACACCAGCGCGACATGGTTGATGCCGCCGAGCTCGAACTCGGAATTGCGGTTGTACGGCTTGATCATCCCCGGGCTCCCGTCCGTCGGTATCGCGCTTGGCTGGTTCCGTGGCGGAGATCTGAATCTGAACCTAACATCAGATTCAGGTCTATTCCAGAGAAGCGCCATTCCCGGGATGGAGGGGATGCCGTGGTCACGACAAAGGGAGGCCCGTCGGTGTCTACCATGTCCGACCAGTCGACCCGTCGTGCGCTTCCCACCGACCGCGGCCGTCGAACGCAAGCCGCCATCGACACCGCCGCCCGGACCGTCATCACCCGGAAGGGCTTCCTGGCCACCACCATCGCCGACATCGCCACCGAAGCCGGGCGTTCAACGGCGTCGTTCTACAACTACTACGACTCCAAAGAGGCAATGGTCCGCGAGTGGGCGCTGCGGTTCCGCGACGAAGTCGGCGAGCGGGCGAAGCCGGTTACCCGGCACGGCTTGTCGACACACGAACGGGTACATCAGGCCGCGGCAGCGCACTGGCACACCTACAAACATCTGCTGGCAGAGATGATCAGCGTGTCACAGCTGGCGATGGTGAACGATGACTTCGCTCAGTATTGGCTTGAAATATGCGATATTCCAACGTCATTCATCACCGAAATGGTGCGACGGGCCCAATCCGACGGTTACTGCGCAGGCGATGATCCCCAGCTGATCGCCCTCGCGATCGTCGCAATGCTCAACCAGTTCTGCCATCTCCAACTGGCCGGACCTGCGGCGAGCCGGGGCATCGAACCGGACGACGAGGCCTGCATCGCCACGTTGACGAATGTCTTCTATCGAGCCATCTACAGCAAGGAGGGCCGCTGAGTGAGTCGCACCACCGGGACGCCCGGGGTGATCCGAGAATTCATCGGGCTGCCGTCGCCGACCGGCCGGCGGGCCGGCGCGGGCGGGCATCCGTGCCAGGGGCTGTATCACCGCGGCGTCGGGCGCAAACCCAAGGTCGCCGTGATCGCGACCCATTACCAGATCGACTTCTCCGAGCATTACCTCGCCGACTACCTGGCCACCCGTGGAATCGGATTTCTCGGATGGAACACTCGGTTTCGCGGTTTTGAAAGCAGCTTCCTGCTCGACCATGCGCTGGTCGACATCGGTGTTGGCGTTCGCTGGCTGCGCGAGACACAAGCGGTGGAAACGATTGTGCTGCTGGGCAATTCCGGCGGCGGCTCCTTGATGGCCGCCTACCAGGCGCAGGCCGCCGATCCGCATGTGACGCCGATGGCCGGCATGCGGCCCGCGGCTGGTCTGACCGATCTGCTGCCGGCCGACGGCTACGTTGCCAGTGCAGCGCACCCGGGCCGCCCAGACGTGCTGACCGCCTGGATGGACGGCGCCGTGGTCGACGAAAACGATCCCATCGCCACCGATCCCGACCTGGATCTGTTCGACGAGCGCAATGGGCCGCCGTATACGCCGGCGTTCCTGACCCGCTACCGCGCAGCGCAGGTCGCACGCAACAACGCAATCACCGATTGGGTCGAAACTGAATTGAAACGTGTTCGGGGCGCCGGGTTTTCGGACCGCCCGTTCAGCGTGATGCGAACGTGGGCCGATCCGCGGATGGTCGACCCGATGATCGAACCGACGCACCGCCAGCCGAACATGTGTTACAACGGCCTCCCCGTCAAAGCCAACCGGTCCGCACACGGCATCGCGGCGGCCTGCACGCTGCGCAGCTGGCTGGCAATGTGGAGTTTGCGAACGGCTCAGACCAGGGCCGAGCCCCATCTCGCCCGAATCACCTGCCCCGCCTTGGTGATCAACGCCGAAGCGGACACCGGCGTGTTCCCCTCGGACGCCCAGCGCATCTACGACGCGCTGGCCACTACCGACAAATCCCAGTGCTCGATCAACACCGACCACTACTTCACCACGCCGGGTGCGCGCAGCGAGCAGGCTGACACCATCGCCAAATGGGTTGCCAAGCGGTGGCGCTGAGGGTCCTCGCCCACTTCGTTCCCGGCCCGAAGGTGTTGGATTTCCTTGCGCCGGAATCCGATTGGCTTGACATCCGCTGGTGCAACGACGATGCGGCGTTCTACTGCGAGTTGCCCAATGCCGAAGTGATCTGGCATGTGCTCCGGCCGCTTTCCGGTGCCGACTTGTCGCGGGCGACCCGCCTGCGGCTGGTGCACAAGTTCGGCGCCGGCGTCAACACCATCGACGTCGACACCGCCACCAGACGTGGTGTCGCCGTGGCCAATATGCCCGGCGCCAACGCGCAGTCGGTGGCCGAGGGAACGGTGCTGCTGATGTTGGCCGCCCTGCGTCGCCTACCCGTGCTCGATCGCGCGATCCGCGACGGCCGCGGCTGGCCGTCCGATCCGCAACTGGGCGAGACGGTGCGCGACATCGGCGCCTGCACCGTCGGGCTGGTCGGCTACGGCAACATCGCCAAGCGGGTCGCGGGCATCGTGGCCGCGATGGGCGCCACGGTGCTGCACACCAGCACCGGCGACGACGGGCTACCCGGTTGGCGCCCGCTGCCGGAGCTACTGGCGGCCAGCGACATCGTCTCGCTGCACTTGCCGTTGTCTGCGGACACCGACGGGCTGCTGGGCGAGGCCGCGCTGGCCCGGATGAAACGCGACGCGATATTGGTCAACACCTCGCGGGGGGCGATCGTCGACGAGGACGCCCTGGCCGATGCGCTACGCAAGGGTCGGCTGGCTGCGGCCGGCTTGGACGTCTTCGGCGTCGAACCGGTACCGCTGGATAACCCGCTGCTCGGGCTGGACAACGTTGTGCTCACCCCGCACGTCACCTGGTACACCGTCGACACCATGCGGCGCTATCTGCTCGAAGCCGTCGCCAACTGCCGGCGGCTGCGGGACGGCCAGCAGCTGGCCCATGTGGTCAACCAACCCACCGGTTATTAGATTGGGGGTCGGGCTGTCACCGGCCCCGGGACCCAAGGAAGGCGACCAATGCCGATCGCAATCAATCCTGAACACCAAGACCTGGCCGATTCGGTGCGATCCCTGGTGGCGCGGGTAGCGCCGTCAGAGGTCTTGCACGCTGCGCTGGAAACACCGATCGACAACCCTCCGCCGTATTGGCGGGCAGCCGCCGACCAAGGCCTGCAGGGCGTGCACTTGGCCGAATCCGTTGGCGGGCAAGGCTTCGGCATCCTCGAACTCGCCGTCGTCCTTGCCGAATTCGGCTACGGCGCGGTGCCTGGCCCGTTCGTGCCGTCGGCGATCGCCAGCGCACTGATCTCAGCCCACGACCCGGACGCCAAAGTGCTCGCCGAGCTGGCTTCTGGTGCGGCCATCGGCACCTACGCGCTGGAACCCGGCCTGACGGCGACAAGGCAGGGCGACTCGCTGGTGATCCGCGGTGAAGTCCGCGCGGTGCCGGCCGCAGGCGAAGCGTCGCTGCTGGTGTTGCCGGTGGCGATCGACAGCGGCGAAGAGTGGGTGGTGTTGCGCGCCGACCAGCTCGAGATCGAACCGGTCAGAAGCGTCGACCCGTTGCGGCCCATCGCCCATGTGCGGGCCAACGCCATCGAGGTCGCAGACGACGTCGCCCTGAGCAACCTCAGCGTGATGGCCGCGAAGGCGCTGATCTCCACGCTGCTGTCGGCCGAGGCGGTGGGCGTCGCGCGATGGGCTACCGACACCGCGTCGGAGTACGCCAAGATCCGCGAGCAGTTCGGCCGGCCGATTGGCCAATTCCAGGCCGTCAAGCACAAGTGCGCCGAGATGATCGCCGACACCGAACGCGCCACGGCTGCCGTCTGGGATGCGGCCCGCGCCGTCGACGAAGCCCGCGGGAACGGCTGGGACACCAAAGGTTCCGCGGTCGAGTTCGCCGCGGCGGTGGCGGCGACGCTGGCACCGGCGGCCGCTCAACGCTGCACCCAGGACTGCATTCAGGTGCACGGCGGCATCGGGTTCACCTGGGAGCACGACGCAGGCGTCTACTACCGGCGTGCGATCGTGCTCGCGGCGTGCTTCGGCCGCGCGGCGGACTACCCGCAGCGGGTCGTCGAC